>NZ_JAKKFE010000059.1:0-1028 GCF_022230935.1 Micromonospora hortensis | reverse complement strand
GTCGACGACGTGGTCGCCTGGTGCCTGCTGGCCGGGGTCGTCGCGGTGGGCGGTGCGGAGGCCGGATTCCCGTGGCAGGTGCTGCTCGTGGCACCGTACCTGCTGGTGATGTTCGGCTGGGTGCGGCCGATGCTGCGCCGGTTGACGGTCGTCCGGGCACGTGCCGGCCGACTCACCCCGGACGTGCTCGGTGTCATCCTGGTCGGCCTGCTGCTGTCCTGCTACGCCACGGAGCTGCTCGGCCTGCACGCCATCTTCGGTGCCTTCGTCTTCGGCGCGATCATGCCGCGGGTGGACGGTGCGGCGCTGCGGGAGGAGATCCTGGAGCGCCTGGAGCAGGTCTCCGTGCTGCTTCTGCTCCCGGTCTTCTTCGTGATCGCCGGGCTCCAGGTCGACCTGTCCCGGATCGGTCTCTCCGGTGTGGTGGACCTCGCCCTCATCCTCGTCACGGCGATCGGCGGCAAGTTCGTCGGCGCGTACCTCGGCGCCCGCTCGCAGCGGGTCGCCCGACGGCCGGCGGGGGCGCTCGCGGCCCTGATGAACACCCGTGGCCTCACCGAGATCGTCATCCTCACCGTGGGTCTGCAGCTCGGCATCCTCAACCCTGAGTTGTTCTCGCTGATGGTGGTCATGGCCCTGGTCACCACCGTGATGGCCGGGCCACTGCTCAATGTGATCTATCCCCGTCGCCTGGTGGACCGGGACATCGCCCAGGCACAGCGGGCCGCGCTCGGTGGGCCCGACACCCACCGGGTGCTGGTGGTCGTGCCGGAGGGTGAGCGGGCGGCCGAACTGACCGCGCTCGCGGTCGACCTGGCCGGATCCCGAAGACCCGCCGAGGTGGTGCTGAACCGCCTGCTGCCGTACCCGGTAGCCGCCGTGGAGGTCGGTGCGGGCCTGCACACGGAGCTGGCGGGGATGACCGCCGCGATGGGGGAGCTGGCCCGGTTGGCCGAGTCGGTCCGCAGCGCGGGTCTCGGCGCACCGGTGCTGGTGCGGTATGCGACCGACCCCCGAGGTGAGCTGGC
>NZ_JAKKFE010000058.1:0-578 GCF_022230935.1 Micromonospora hortensis | reverse complement strand
CCCCGAACCAACCCTGATTTCACACCCCGAGGGAGAATGGTCCGATGGCCGGGTATCGCCGACAGCTCTACCGCGACGACGCGGTGGTGCTGCGTGTGCAGAAGCTCGGCGAGTCCGACCGGATCATCACCCTGCTCACCCGCCGGCACGGCCGGCTGCGGGCTGTGGCTCGAGGGATCCGCCGCACCACCAGCAAGTTCGGTGCCCGGCTGGAGCCGTTCGGCCACGTCGACCTCCAGCTCGCCGGTGACCCGAAGGGCAACCACGGCAGTTCTCTGCACACGGTGAGCCAGGTCGAGGGCATCGACCTGTACGGCAAGCGGTTCCTGGGCGACTATCCGCGCTACACGGCGGCCAGCGCGATCGCCGAGACCGCCGAGCGGCTGACCCCGGTGGAACGGGAGCCGTCGCTGCGGCTGTTCCAGCTCACCATTGGCGCGCTGAAGGCGCTGTCCCGGGGTGAGCACGCCACCACCCTGGTGCTCGACGCGTACCTGCTGCGCGGGATGTCCCTGGCCGGCTGGGCGCCGGCGCTGGTCGCCTGTGCGGTCTGCGGGACGCCCGGGCGGCACCGGGCG
>NZ_JAKKFE010000057.1:0-606 GCF_022230935.1 Micromonospora hortensis | reverse complement strand
CGCCGACGCCACCGACGCCGCCGTACGTCGGGAGTGCAGTGGGCTTGTCGCGGCTCACCTGCAGTGGCACCTGGAGCGCGCGCTACGCTCGCTGCCGCTGGTCGACCGGGGTTCCTCGGCGGCCGGCACGGCCCCGCAGCCGGAGGGCACCGGGGCCGTGGTGCTCCGGCCACGCGGCGACGTCGAGGCCGGGGCGGACGGCGCGAACAGGGAGTGACCGAGTGATCCGATCGAAGAAGGCCGGCCGGCGCGAGCCGACGCCGCCGGTGCCACACCCGTCCGGGGCCCGCCCCCCGGCGCTGCCCACCGAGGCGGTGCCGAAGCACGTGGCGGTGGTGATGGACGGCAACGGCCGCTGGGCCAAGGACCGTGGGCTGCCCCGCACCAAGGGGCACGAGGCGGGGGAGCACAGCCTCTTCGACACCATCGAGGGCGCCATCGAGATGGGCATCCCGTACCTGTCGGCGTACGCGTTCTCCACTGAGAACTGGCGGCGCTCGCCCGACGAGGTCCGGTTCCTGATGGGGTTCAACCGGGACGTGATCCGTCGCCGCCGTGACCAGTTGGTCGACCTGGGCGTACGGGTGGTGTGGTCGGGCCGGCCCG
>NZ_JAKKFE010000056.1:0-2085 GCF_022230935.1 Micromonospora hortensis | reverse complement strand
GGCCGACGGAACGGGACGTGGATCGGCCTCGGCGTCGGCGCGCTCGCCGTGGTGCTCTGCTGCGGCGGGGGTGGCGCCGCCGTCGTCGGCCTGGCCGTCAGCGGAGTCCAGGCGATCCGGGAACAGGCCCGCACCGTGACCGGCGACTACTACCAGGCGCTGGTCGAGCGAAACTACGGGCGGGCGTACGACCAGCTCTGCGACGACGCGCAGCGGCGTGAGTCCCGACCGGAGTTCGAGCGGCGCGCTGCCGCCGAACCGCAGGTGACAGCGTTTCGGGTGGGTGAGGTGGACACCACCTACCTGACCGTGCCGGTCGACGTGACCCTCGACGGCGGCGACCGGGATCGGCAACAGGTCAGCCTCGGGCAGGACGGGCAGACCGGCGGCGTGGAGGTCTGCGAGGTCAGCTGACCCGTCCCCGGTATTCTGCTGGGCTCGGGGGGACGGTGGTCGTACCGTTGTCCCGAACCGACCGTTCCATCCACATCTCGCCCCCGCCGACCGCCAGCCGGCGTAGGAGGAAACATGCCAGCCGACCGTATCGACGCCGTCGTCAGCCTCGCCAAGCGCCGAGGCTTCGTCTTCCCCTCCAGTGAGATCTACGGGGGCACCCGATCGGCGTGGGACTACGGCCCGCTCGGCGTGGAGCTCAAGGAGAACGTCCGCCGGCAGTGGTGGAAGACGATGGTCCAGCAGCGCGACGACGTCGTCGGCCTGGACTCCGCGGTGATCCTGTCCCGCAAGGTGTGGGAGGCGTCCGGCCACATCGCCGAGTTCGTCGACCCGCTCACCGAGTGCCAGTTCTGTCACAAGCGGTTCCGGGCAGACCACCTGGAAGAGGCGTACGCCGAGAAGCACGGCAAGCCGCTCACCTCGCTGGCCGAGCTGAACTGCCCCAACTGCGGCAACAAGGGCACCTTCACCGAGCCGAAGATGTTCAACGGCCTGATGAAGACCTACCTGGGCCCGGTGGAGAGCGACGAGGGGCTGCACTACCTGCGCCCGGAGACCGCGCAGGGCATCTTCGTCAACTACAAGAACGTCGAGACGGTCGCCCGCAAGAAGCCCCCGTTCGGCATCGCGCAGACCGGTAAGTCGTTCCGCAACGAGATCACCCCGGGCAACTTCATCTTCCGGACCCGCGAGTTCGAGCAGATGGAGATGGAGTTCTTCGTCGAGCCGGGCACCGACGAGCAGTGGCACGAGTACTGGCTCCAGGAGCGCTGGAACTGGTACCTCGACCTCGGCCTCGCGGCGGACAATCTGCGTCTGTTCGAGCACCCCAAGGAGAAGCTGTCGCACTACTCGAAGCGGACTGTGGACATCGAGTACCGCTTCCAGTTCGGTGGCACCGAGTTCGCCGAGCTTGAGGGTGTCGCCAACCGCACCGACTTCGACCTCTCCACGCACAGCAAGCACTCCGGCGTCGACCTGTCGTACTTCGACCAGAGCAAGAGTGAGCGCTGGATGCCGTACGTCATCGAGCCGGCCGCGGGTCTGACCCGCGCGGTGCTCGCCTTCCTGCTGGAGGCGTACGACGAGGACGAGGCGCCGAACACCAAGGGCGGCGTGGACAAGCGCACGGTGATGCGGTTCGACCCGAGGCTCGCTCCGGTCAAGGTCGCGGTGCTGCCGCTGTCCCGCAACGAGGCGCTGTCGCCCAAGGCCAAGGACCTCGCGACGCTGCTGCGCAAGCGCTGGGTGGTGGAGTTCGACGACTCCCAGGCGATCGGGCGTCGCTACCGCCGGCAGGACGAGATCGGCACCCCGTTCTGCGTCACAGTCGACTTCGACACGCTTGACGACAACGCGGTGACCGTGCGCAACCGGGACACCATGGCCCAGGAGCGCGTCTCCCTGGACCAGGTCGAGCGCTACCTGATCGAGCGTCTCCCCGGCTGCTGAGACTCTGCGCACGGGGCCTCGGCCGACGCGATAAGCGCCGGTCGGGGCCCCGTACACTTGTCCGGTGACTGCCTCGACCGTGCCCGCGCTGCGCCCGCTGACTCTCGGCCAGCACCAGGTGTGGCCGCCGGTAGTGCTCGCGCCGATGGCCGGGATCACCAACATCGGGTTCCGTCG
>NZ_JAKKFE010000055.1:0-1822 GCF_022230935.1 Micromonospora hortensis | reverse complement strand
CCCGGAAAATCTTGCGAGTCACCCTTACATGCCGGGTTGGTGGCGCGATGCCGAGTTATCCGGGGTACTCCCCTGGAGCGCCGGCGCCAGCTCGCAACGGACGACTTCCCACTCCGGGCGCGTAGCGCCATACTGCTCCGATGCGCCTGTACCTGTCGTCGTTCCGTACCGGGGCGCATCCTGACCAGCTTGTCGCCCTAGCCGGCAACGGCCGGCGCACCGCCTTGATCCCGAACGCCCTCGACGGGCTTCCCACTGAGATGCGTGAGACCGGCCTGCGGCGCGACCTTGACGATCTCGAAGCGGTTGGCCTCGACGTCACGCTGATCGACTTGCGTGAGCCCGCCATGGTGTCCAGCCTCGCCACCTACGGCACGGTGTGGGTCCGTGGCGGCAACGTTTTCGTGCTGCGCCGGGTTCTGGCCGACACGGGCGCCGACATTGTGCTGCTCGATCTGCTACGTCGCGACGCGGTCGTCTACGGCGGCTACAGCGCCGGTGCCTGCGTCCTGGCCCCTGACTTGAACGGTCTGGAACTCGTCGACAACCCCGCCGCCGTCGCCGAACCGATCATGACCGGGCTTGGCCTGCTTGACCGCCCGTTCGTGCCGCATGTGCGTTCCCCCGGCCATCCGGAGACCGCCGCCTGTGACGCCGTGTCGGCCGCGTACACCAGCGCAAGGAGGCCACACTGGGCGCTGCGCGACGGTGAAGTGCTACTCGTCACCGAGAACCAGACGCGACTGCTGCCTGTATAGCGCCGGACCCTGCTGCACTCGGGCCCCAACGCCAAGCGCAACAGATGCTGAGGCTGTCCACGAAGGCTTTCCGCCGGAAATCCGCAAGGTAGTTCCAGACGCCTTAGTTCGGAATCGTCCGGACCTACCTTGCGAGCCGCTGGTCACCGCCGTGATCATCCACCACCTTGAGGCGGACGCGGCAGTGGAGGGGGCCGGTTGCCGGGTGAGGTGAGGCTCCCGGTAGGACAGCAATCGACCAAGAAAGATGCCCCTACCGGGAGCCTCGTTGCTGTCTTACCCTTCCTCGATCCCGCTGTCCACCCGGTTCCTGAACCACGTCGCCGACCTGATCCGTGCTCATCGCCGCCAGCGACGATCCCGGTGGCGCCGCCTCGTCCCCGGCCGCCAGGCGCTGCTCGTCCTGGCCCATCTGCGCAACGGCGACACCTTCACCCGTCTGGCCGCCGGGTTCGAAGTCGGGGTAGCCACCGCCTGGCGCTATGTTCGCGAGGCGATCACTCTGCTTGCCGCGACCGCCGACGACCTGCGACAGGCGATGAGCAGGATCCGGTTGCTGGCCTACGCTATCCTCGACGGCACCCTGATTCCGATCGACCGCGTACACGACCAAAAGCCGTACTACTCCGGGAAGCACCGGCGGCATGGGATGAACGTGCAGGTCATCGCCGATCCGGCCGGACGCCTCGTCTGGGCGTCGGCGGCGCTGCCCGGCTCGGCACACGACCTGACCGCCGCCCGAACCCACGGCATCGTCGCGGCGTTGACCAGCGCGAACGTGATGACCTTCGCGGACAAGGCGTACCAAGGGGCAGGCGGTTGTGTCCGCACCCCGTTCAAGCGTCATCGCTACCGGCCCAAGCTGTCGCACCGGCAGAAGGCCGTGAACAAGGCCCACGCCCGTATCCGCGCCCTTGGTGAACGAGCCGTCGCCACCTTGAAGACCTGGAAAGTCCTGACCAAGCTGCGCTGCAGCCCGTCCCGGACAACCGCGATCGTGCAGGCCATCCTGGCCCTGCACCACGTCGAGAACCCGACCTATCGAGGATGAAAAACGCTCATTG
>NZ_JAKKFE010000054.1:0-153901 GCF_022230935.1 Micromonospora hortensis | reverse complement strand
GCGTGGCGGGCGCCGTGGGCGCGGTCACCGGCGGGCGTCGCTGGTGCGACCGGCCTGCCTGCGCCGGCCCAACCACCCTCGGCTGACCGGACGCGACAGCGACCGGGCGAGCCGGTCCGCGGCCGCGTCGGCGCGCAGCTCGGCGGAGTGGGTACGGTGCAGTGTGAGCAGGAAATCTGCGTCGTTGCCGAACATGTCGGGCTCCTTCGTGGCGTCGTCGTCTTCTGCTGACGACTCTTCGCGCGAAGGCCCCACCCGGGCATGGGCATGGCGCCTCATCTTCGCCGCCCACAGCCTCCTTACCCGTCCTGTCCGGGCGCGTACGGCGACGTAAGGTACTCAGCTGCCCCGGCACCCGGACGCGGATCAACCGGGCCGGCGGCGACCACTAGACTCTGCGGCATGGCAAAGCCCCAGGAGAAGGTCTCGTTCGGCCAGCGGCTGAAGCAGATCGGGATGGTGTTCCAGTTCACCGCCAAGCAGGACCGGTGGTTCGCGCCGCTGGTCGCCGCCGCGGTGCTCATCCCGCTCGCGCTCACCGTGGTCGCGGTCATCCTCTGGAGCTGGATCTGGCTGCCGATCGGCATCCTGTTCGTCCTGCTCGCGGTGCTGATCGTGCTCAACCTGCGGTCCAACAAGGCGATGATGAACGCCGCCGAGGGGCAACCCGGCGCGGCGGCGCAGATCATGGAGAACATGCGCGGCGACTGGCGGGTGACCCCGGCGGTCAGCTCGACGACCCAGATGGACATGGTCCACCTGGTGATCGGCCGCCCGGGCGTGATCCTGCTGGCCGAGGGCAACCCGCAGCGGGTGCGCGGCCTGCTCGGCCAGGAGAAGCGGCGGCTGTCCAAGGTGATCGGCTCCGCTCCCCTGCACGACTACGTGATCGGGCAGGAGGAAGGCGAGCTGCCGATCCGCAAGTTGCGGACGACGCTGCTGCGCCTGCCCCGCGCCCTCTCCGGCAAGGACGTCAACTCGCTGGACAAGCGACTCAAGGCGCTCACCGCCCGGCCACAGATGCCCAAGGGCGCGATCCCGAAGAACATGCGGCCGCCAGGCGCCTTCCGCCAGTCGCGGGGCCGCTGACCCCAGGTGTACGCGTAAGAGCCGGACCCGTGCGGGTCCGGCTCTTTTCACGTACACCCTGAGGTGCCCACCCCCGACGCTCCGCCCGCCGTCGCCGTCGCCCTTGCCCTTGCCCTTGCCCTCGCCGTCGCCGGCGCCGTTGGCCTCGCCGCCGCCGTCGCCCTCGCCCTCGCCCTCGCCCTCGCCCTCGCCATGATCGTGCTCGATCCTGGATGCAGTGGCCTCAGGCGCGGAGGATGCCACTACATCCAGGATCGAGTGCGATCAGCGCGATCAGCGCGATCAGCGCGATCAGCGCGATCAGCGCGATCAGCGCGATCTTGCGGGTTGCGGGTTGCGGGGTCGCGCGGCCCCGGACCGGCCTTGGCGGGGTCGGCCTCAGCCGCGGGGGGCGTCGACGATGACCGAGCCGGCGATTCGGTCGTGCAGGCCGCGCCGGTGCTCGTCCATGATCAGTGCGGGGACGACGAGGGCAAGCAGCAGGCCACGGATCAGCCCCCGGAGCACGCCGATCCGGCCACCGTCGTGCCAGGTCACACAGCGGATCCTGGTGATGTACATGCCCGGCGTCTGGGCGAACAGGCCGAGGAAGATGCCGTACTCCAGGACGAGCACCAGCACCGGGGCCCATCCGTCGCGTACCGGGTCGGCGAAGAAGTTGGACACCAGCAGGCAGAGCACCCAGTCGATGATCAGCGCCCCGAACCGCCGACCGAGGCTCGGCGCGGTGAACGTGGGATCGGTGGCCGGCGCTGCCGGAAGGTGCGGGTTGGTCACAGCGGTCAAGGGTATCCGCGCCGGGATGAGGGCTTGCCGGGTGCCACCGCCGCTGTGTGCCGATTCAGGCCAAAGGCATCAGATGTCATTACACTGGCACAGTCGGTACGGCGTTCCTGGCGGGCCGAGGCGCGGACCGGGGCGTCGCTGACGCTCCGCGAGGGACGTAACACGGCAGAAACAACGGAGACACGGCCGGGCAACCCCCCGGCCCTAGCGTCGCCAGAAGCCTAGCCACCCCGTGGACGTGCCAGGAGGATGTGTGTTCGCCAATCCCGAGGAACTGCTGCGATACCTCAAGAACGAGGACGTGAAGTTCGTCGACGTTCGTTTCTGTGACCTGCCCGGCGTGATGCAGCACTTCAATCTGCCGGTCGAGTCCGTCAACGACGACCTCTTCACCGACGGCCTCGCGTTCGACGGTTCGTCGATCCGCGGTTTCCAGGCGATCCACGAGTCGGACATGCTCCTGCTCCCGGATGTCGCCACCGCGTTCATCGACCCGTTCCGCGCGCAGAAGACGCTCGCGCTCAACTTCTTCATCCACGACCCGTTCACCCGCGAGGCCTACAGCCGCGACCCGCGTAACGTGGCGAAGAAGGCCGAGGCGTACCTGGCGGCGAGCGGCATCGCCGACACCGCCTACTTCGGCGCCGAGGCGGAGTTCTACATCTTCGACTCGATCCGTCACGAGACCTCGGCGCATCAGTCGTTCTACTACATCGACTCGATCGAGGGCGCCTGGAACACCGGCCGCGAAGAGCCGGGCGGCAACCGCGGTTACAAGACCGCGTACAAGGGCGGCTACTTCCCCGTCCCGCCGGTCGACCACTACGCCGACCTGCGTGACTCGATCGTGCGCCGCCTGGTCGACACCGGCTTCAACGTGGAGCGCTCGCACCACGAGGTGGGCACCGCCGGCCAGTCCGAAATCAACTACCGGTTCTCCACCCTGCTGCACGCCGGTGACCAGCTCCAGCTCTTCAAGTACATCGTGAAGAACGAGGCCTGGGCCAACGGCAAGACCGCGACGTTCATGCCCAAGCCGCTGTTCGGCGACAACGGCTCCGGCATGCACACCCACCAGAGCCTCTGGCTCAACGGTGAGCCGCTGTTCTACGACGAGACCGGCTACGCCGGCCTGTCCGACATGGCCCGCTGGTACATCGGCGGTCTGCTGCACCACGCGCCGTCGCTGCTGGCCTTCACCAACCCGACGATCAACTCGTACCGTCGTCTGGTGCCGGGCTTCGAGGCGCCGGTCAACCTGGTCTACTCGCAGCGCAACCGGTCCGCCTGCACCCGCATCCCGGTGACCGGCGCGAACCCGAAGGCCAAGCGCGTCGAGTTCCGCGTCCCGGACCCGTCGGCCAACGTCTACCTGGCCTTCTCGGCCATGATGATGGCCGGCCTCGACGGCATCAAGAGCAAGATCGAGCCGCCGACGCCGATCGACAAGGACCTCTACGACCTCCCGCCGGAGGAGTGGGGCGACGTCAAGCAGGTGCCGGGCTCGCTGTCGGCAGTGCTCGACTCGCTGGAGGCCGACCACGACTACCTGCTCGACGGTGGCGTCTTCACCCCCGACCTGATCTCCACCTGGGTCGACTGGAAGCGCGCCAACGAGGTCGACCCGGTGCGCCTGCGCCCGACCCCGCACGAGTTCGCCATGTACTACGACTGCTGAGCAGTCAGACGCACGACGACTGCTGAGCAGTCGCTGAAACACCGGCCGGGCCGGCTCCGCTCACCGCGGAGCCGGCCCGGCTCGCTGTGCGCTGCCCTCCGGCATACCTTCGCGTCCGATATATTGCTCCGGTGGACACACCACTGCGCGAACCGACTTTCCTGATCCTCACCGCGCTGGCCGGCCAGCCGATGCACGGCTACGGGCTGATCGGCGAGGTCGCCGCCCTCTCCGACAACCGGGTGTCGCTACGCCCTGGAACGCTCTACGGGGCGCTCGACCGGCTGGTCGACGCCGGCCTCGTCGAGGTCGACAGGGAAGAGGTGGTGGACGGCCGACTGCGCCGCTACTACCGCCTCTCCCCCGGCGGCGAGACCACGTTGAGCACCGAGACCGAGCGGCTGCGCCGCAACGTCGAAGCCGCCACCGCCCGGCTGTCCAAGCGGACTCGCGCCGCCCTCCCGACCACCCCACGCACGGCCGGAGGCTTGGCATGAACGACCTGGAACGCCGATACCTCCGGCTGCTGCGCGCGTACCCCGCTGACTACCGGCGTGCCCGAGGCGCCGAAATCGTCGGTACCTACCTCGACCTGGCCGCCCCCGACCAACGCTGGCCGGCGCCGGTGGACGCCGCGGACCTGCTGCGCGGGGGCCTCCGCCAGCGACTGCGGGCCGCGGGCATCACCGACCTGATCCCCGGGGTACGCCTCGCGGCGCTGCTCGCCCTGGTCACCGCGAGCGCCCTCGCCGGCGTCTGGGGTACGGCGGAGCTGCATCCGCCACCCGTGGAGTGGGGCCTCCCCCACGTCGGCCCGTTCGTCTCGCTCGGCGTCGTCGCGTGGGCGGCATGGCTGCTGGCGACGGCGGTGATCGCCGTCGCGCCGAGCCGGGTCGCCCGGTGGGCCATCACCCTCGCGCTCCTGGTCACGATCGCGCTGCCACCGGTGGCCGCGGCGCTCGACGCACTCCGACCGCCGCTGATGGTGCTGCTGCCGCAGGTGGCCCTGGGCCTGCTGGGGCTCGCCCTGCCCGACCGAGCATCCCGGGCGACCCGCCTCGCGCCGGCGCTGTCCGCGCTGTCGGCGGTGGTGGCGACGGAATTCCTGGTGGGCTTGGATGCGGTCGGCAGCTACTACGGCGCCACCCTGGAAGTCTTCCTGCCCACCGTCGGCGGGTTACTGCTGGTCGTCGGGGCCCTGCTGGCCATGGGTCTGGCACTGGGCGGAGACACCCGCGGCGGCTGGGCGCTCGTCACACTGCTCACCCCCGCCGGCTTCCTGGCGGTGCCCGGCCTGGCTGACAGCTTCGGCCCGGCATACGGCGCCATCACCTTCGCGGAACTGGCCGTGACCGCTGTCGCCGTCGCGCTCGCCGGTCCGGCCGCACTGTTCCTGGCCGTCGTGTTCCGCTCCCGCCGGACCTCCACCCCCCAACCCTCGGGCCAGCCCTGCCCCACCTGCGGCGCGCGAACCTGACCCCCTTCGTCCCGCCTCAAGATCGTGCTCGATCCTGGATGTAGTGGCCTCGATCGCGTCGGACACCACTACATCCACGTTCGAGCACGATCTTGACCGCAAGACGATGACGATCATGAGGTTGGCGGGGCGTTCCGTCCAGATTGTCCCCGTCAACCTCATGATCAACGGCGGCGGGCGGCGCGGGCGGCGCGCCGGGTGCGGGCGAGCACGGTCAGGAGCAGGGCGGTCATCGCCAGTGCACCGGGTGCCTTGGTGACGCGGGCCAGGTTGGTGCCGTCGGGCAGGGCCAGGAAGGCTGCCGCCGCGGTGGGCAGCACGAACCACGTCGTACGGGCGGCGGTGAGCGCCAGCAGCGCCAGCGGCCAGGTCGCGTACCAGGGGTGGAAGACCGGGGACAGGACGACGGTGGCGACCAGCGCCAACGCCGCGCCGCGCAGCGCCACCCGGGACCGCGCCACTCCCGAACACCCCACCTCGTTCAGCCCGCGCAGGATCTGCCAGGCCCGCCACCAGAGCACTACCAGCACCCCGACGAGCAGCAGCAGCGCGACCGCTCGGAGGACCGGCACCGCCTGCGGGTCCCGGCCGACCAGCGCGCCGACGTAGTCCACGACGAAGCCCACGGCGGTGGGTGGTGACGTCCACTGCTCCGAGTCGCCGCTGTGGGTCAGCCCGCCCACCCAGCCGAAGCCGAGGCCGGACACCGCCGAGGTGACCAGCAGCGCGCCGAGCAGCCCACCGGCCAGCCAACCACAGTGGCGTACCAACGCCCGAACGGTGTACTGGTCGGGCATCCCGGCCAGCACGGCGAACGGCACCACCACCACGGCGCTGGCCTTCACAGTGACCGCCAACCCGAGCAGCGCTCCGGCGAGCAGCAGCGCCGCCGGCCGACCTGGTCGACGGACCACGACCAGCAGTCCACACAGCAGCAGGCCCAGCATCACGGCGTCGTTGTGCGCGCCGGCCACCAGGTGGACGCCGACCAGCGGACCGGCCAGCGCCAACCAGACCGCGCGCCGGGCCGGCACCCCGGCCGCCCAGCCGGTCGACGCTCCCCGCCCCTGCCGGGCCGGCACCCCGGCCGCCCGCGCCAGAGCGGGCAGGCAGAGCGCGGCCAGCAGCAGCCCCGCCACGGCGATCACGCGCAGCGCCACGATGGTGCCGGTGAGCCCGCCGCCGAGACCGACGGCGAGGGCCGCGAGCAGGACGAACACCGGCCCGTACGGTGCCGGGGTGTCCCGCCAGATCGGCGCCACGGTGTCCAGCCAGGGGCAGCCCGCCGCCGCCACCCCCACTGTGTACGGGTCGACGCCGTGCGCGTACGTCCAGCCCTGGCAGGCGTACGAGTAGACGTCCCGGCTGCCCAACGGTGGTGCGACCAGCAGCGGTAGCGCCCACAGCCCGGCGGTGACGTACGCCCAACGGGTCGACGGCGCACCCTCGCGCAGTGACCACCACGCCCCGACCAGCAGCACGGTGCCGGCCAGCCAGCAGGTCAGCGTCGCCGGGCCGTCCGGGGTTCGCCAGATCGACGCGGGTGTCGCGCCCAGCGGGGCGTCGGGCAGCGCCCCGCCGAGGTATCCGGCCACGGCGAGCAGAACCGCGCCGGCCAGGCCCGCGTACCGGGCACCCGATGACGCCGACGTCACAGGCGGCGGCGGAACAGGCGGGCCGGGAGCGGTCACCGGCGCACCTTCCCTCAATCGACGGCGACCGGCTGACGGGCCGCCCGAGCCGACCGTACCAACCGGATGACCAGCACGATCACCAACAGCGTCATCAGCGGCGCCCCGACCGTCTTGGTGTACCGGGGAAACCCGGTGCCGTCGGGCAGGACCAGGAAGGACGCGACCACTGCGACCACGATGAACCATCTGGTCCGTTGGGCGGTGGCCGCCAGGACGAACAGCGGCCAGGTCCAGTACCAGGGGTGCACGACGGGGGCGAGCGCGACGGTGAGGGCGAGCGCGAGGCCGGCGTGGTACAGCGGGTCGCGGGTGCGGGCCCGCCACCAGAGCCAGACGAGCAGTACGGCCAGGAGGACCACGGCGATCCCGCGGGTGACCGGCAGCGCGTCGATGTGACCGCCGAACAGCGCCGCGACGTACCCGACCGTCTGGCCCACTGCTGTCGACGGGGACGTCCAGGCGATGGCGGCGCCACTCTGGGACAGTCCGCCGACCCAGGCGAAGTCCAGCCCACCGGCGACTGTCACACCGACAACCGTGGCGACGGTGCCGCCGACCACCCAGCCGCCGTCACGAATCAGCGTGCGGATCCGGTACGGCCCGGCGGTGGCCGCCAGTGCGGCGAACGGCACCACCACCACGGCGGTCACCTTGATCGCCACCGCGAGTCCGAGGAGCAGCCCGCCGACCAGCAGCATTCCGCGTCGGCCCGGGTGCGTCGCCACCACTGCCAGCCCACCGACCAACGCGGCGAGCATCAGCGCCTCGTTGTGGGGGCCACCGATCAGGTGCGCGGCGACCAGCGGGGAACCCAACGCCAGCCACACCGCCCGCTTCGCCGGCACACCGGCCCGACGCGCCAGCGCCGGCAGGGCCCACGCGGCGACGGCCACGCCGACCAGCGACAGCGCACGGAACAGCACGATGCTGGCGGTCAGCGAACCGGTGGCCTTCACCACGGCGCCCGCGATGAGCACGAACAGCGGCCCGTACGGCGCCGGGGTGTCGCGCCAGATGACCGACACCGTGTCCAGCCACGGGCAGGGCAGCGCGGAGACGCCCTGTTCGTACGGGCTGATGCCGCCGGCGAAGCTGGCGCCCTGGCAGGTGTACGCGTACACGTCCCGGCTGCCGAAGGGCGGCGCGATCAGCAACGGCAGCAGCCAGAGCCCGACGGTGACCAGTGCCCACCGCGTCGAGGGCCCCCCGTCACGCAGCGCCCACCAGGCGTACGCCATCAGGCCGGTGCCGACCGCCCAGGCGGCGAGGATCAGCGGGCCGTTGGGCCCCTGCCAGATGCTGACCGGGGTGCTGCGCAGGGGGCCGCTGGGAAACGCGCCGCCGAGGAAAGCGGAGAGCGCGAGCAGCATCGAGCCGGCCAGGCCGGTCCAGCGCGCGAGGTGGGAGGGCACGTCGGACATGCTGCCAGCCCGTCGGTGGGAGGCCGACGGCAGGCACTGTCAGCAGTGGCGCGCCGGTGCCAGCCCACTGGAGATCGAGTAGTCGCCGGCGGCGCGGACCCGTACCTCGGTCCACCCGTCCGCGCCCGGTCGCAGACAACCGTCCGGGCCGTTCAGAGTGAGCCAGCGTGACCAGCGCACCCGGACCGGCACGTCCCCGGGCGTGGCGGTCAGGCGGACCGCGCCGCGGTCGGCGGCGACGAGGTGACCCGGGGCACCGACCAGCGGGGTCGGATCGACCACTGCGTACATCTGCCAGGTGGCGTCTCGCCAGACCTCCCGCAGGTACGGCAGGCCGGCGCGGATCAGCGCGGCCTCGTCGCGGGCCCACCGGTCGGCGGGTGCGTCGGGGGCGAGCACCACGTAGCTCACCGCCTCGTGCCGTAACCACTGCTCGTACGTCTGCGCGTTCAGGTTGCCGTCGTAGAACAGCGCGTTGCGGTCGCTGTCGACCTGGCGTTCCCAACCTCGGGCCAGTGGCACCGTCGGCGGCAGGTACGCGGACTCCCAGTGGTCGCGCAGCGGCACCACCTCGACCCGCCCGACCGGCTGCCGCCTGTCGAGTTCGGCGACGAGCGGCTGGTAGAAGCCTTCGGCGCTCTCCGGGGCGCCGGCCCGGGTCACGTCGCTCGTCATCACCGGGGACTGCCACCAGACGGTCGCGGCGAGCAGCCCGGCCAGCCACGGTCCCGGCAACGCGGCGTATCCGGCCAGCACGGGCACTGCGAACAGCATCGGCAGCCGTAGCGCGTTGGAACCGATCGGGCTGGGCACGTAGTACGCCCCGATGAGGAGCAGCACGGTGAGCACCGCGCCGACGCGCAGTACCCGGCGGCGACGCGGCAGCACGACCGCCACCAGCACCGCGAGCGCGACGTTGATGCGCATCGACTCGGCCGAGTACGGCTGGGTGCCGCCGTTGCCGAAGACGAACGCCATCGGGGCGAGCGTGACGGCGGGCGCCACGGCCAGGACGAACCCCTCGGCCAGTGGTCGCTCGGCTCGCCAGCCTCCGGGCAGCGGGCGGCCCGGCCCGTCACCGGTGCGCAGCGCGCTCAGCAGCAGCGCCGCGCCGGCCAGCCCGGTGAACAGGCCGGCGACCGGGCTGGCCGCCGTCGCCAGTGCGGCGCAGACGGCGGCGAGCGTCAACCGGAGCCAACGCGGTGGGCGTTGCGCGCTGACCGCGCAGAGCGCCAGCAGCCCGAACGCCAGCCCGACCGCGAAGGTGATGCGACCGCTCGCCAGGTTGCCGACCAGCACCACAGCGCCGAGGACGCCGGCCAGCAGTGGTCGGCGGGCCCGGTTACGGGTGAACAGCCAACCCAGCGCGGCAGCACCGACCACGGCGGCGACCGCCCCCAGCGGACGCACCCCGATCAGCGCGCCGAACCTGGCCGTGAAGAGGCTGTAGCCGTACTGGTTGACGCCGCCGTACCAGCCGAAGTCGACCGGCGCGGCCCCGTACCGCTCGGTGAACTCGACGCGGGCCACCTGGGCGGCGAGGTCGGTGCCCATCGGCGGCGCGAGGAGGAACGCGACGACGAGCAGCACCGCCACACCGGTCGCCGCCGCCCAACCCGTGACGCTCCGCCCGACTGGGGGCGGCGACGCGTCAGGCATCGAGGACCCGTTCGGCAGCGGCGCGGGAGCGGCGGCCGGTGCGCAGGTACTCGTCGAGGAACTCCCCCGGGTCGTCTCGGCCGAGTAGCCGGGCCACGCCGGCCAACTCCACGCCGTGCCGGGGCAGTTGGTCGCCGGCCCGGCCCCGGACCAGCATCAACGCGTTGCGGACCTGCGCGGCCAGGGCCCAACCGGCGGCCATCTCGGCGGCGTCCGCCGGGTCGATCAGGCCGGCCCGCTCGGCCGCCGCGAGGGCGTCGAGGGTACGCGTGCCGCGCAGCGCCGGGTTCGCGCCGGCGTGCCGGAGCTGGACGAGTTGCACCGCCCACTCCACGTCGGCGAGCCCACCGCGCCCCAGCTTGGTGTGGGTGGCCGGGTCGGCGCCACGGGGCAGCCGTTCGGTCTCCACCCGGGCCTTGATCCGCCGGATCTCGACGACCTGCTCGCGGGTCAGCCCGTCCGCCGGGTAGCGCACCGGCTCGATCATCGCCTCGAACTCGGCGCCCAGCTCGGCGTCGCCGCAGACGAACCGGGCGCGCAGCAGCGCCTGCGCCTCCCACACCCGCGACCAGCGGGCGTAGTACTGCGCGTACGCGGCGAGGCTGCGGACCAGCGGACCCTGGCGGCCCTCCGGCCGCAGGTCGGCGTCGACGCCCAGCGGCGGGTCGGGGGCGGGCACGCCGAGCAGTCGGCGCAGTTCCTCGGCGACGGCGTGCGCGGCGGCGCTGGCGGCGCTCTCGCTGGTGCCCGGCGGCGGGTCGTAGACGAAGAGCACGTCGGCGTCGGAGAGGTAGTTCGACTCGTACCCGCCGAGCCGGCCCATGCCGATCACCGCGAACCGCAGCCCCGCCGGTGCCGGCTGGCTGGCCTGAGCGGCCCGCAGCGCGGCGGCCAGTGTGGCGTCGGTGACGTCGGCGAGCGCCGTACCGACAGCGGTGATGTCGGACAGCCCGCGGGCGGGCCGGTTCGCGCCGTCCGCCCGGGTGGGGCTGGGCGCGAGCGCGCCGGCCCGGCAGAGCACGTCGGCGCAGGCCACCCGGACCAGTTCGCGACGTCGCAGCGCGCGCACCGCGCTGGTGGCCTCGACCGGGTCGGTGTGCCGGGCCGCCGCCGCCAGGAACCCCTCCCGCAGCACCTCGGGCGCGCGTGGCGCCAGCTCGTTCTCCTCGGCCAGCAGCCGCAGCGCCTCCGGGTCGCGGGCGAGCAGGTCGGCCACGTACCGGGACAGGGCGAGGACCCGGGCCAGCCGACGGGCGACCGGGCCGCCGTCGCGCAGCAGCCGCAGATACCAGGGGGTGCTGCCCAGCTTGTCGGAGACCTTGCGGTAGTTGAGCAGCCCCCGGTCCGGCTCCGGCGCGTCGGCGAACTCGCTGAGCAGCACCGGCAGCAGGGTGCGCTGGATGGCCGCCGTGCGGCTCACCCCGCCGGTGAGCGCCTGGAGGTGACGCAACGCCCCGGCCGGGTCGGCGAAGCCGAGGATCTCCAGGCGGTTCCTGGCCGCCTCCGGGGTGAGCCGCAACCCGTCGGCCGGCACCCGGGCCACCGACTCCAGCAGCGGCCGGTAGAGCAGTTTGGCGTGCAGTCGGCGTACCTCGGTGGCGTGGGTGACCCACTCGGCCCGGAAGCTCTCCACGGCGCTGCGCCCCGGCGCGGCAGTGAAACCCAGCGCGGCGGCGAGCCAGCGCAGCGCGCCCGGCTCGGCGGGCACCGTGTGCGTACGACGCAGGCCCTGGAGTTGCAGCCGGTGCTCGACGCCGCGCAGGAAGCGGTAGCCGCGCAGCAGGGCCTCGCCGTCGGCCCGACCGACGTAGCCGCCGGCGACGAGCGCGCGCAACGCCGGGATGGTGCCCGGCGGGCGCAGCGTCTCGTCGCCGCGACCGTGCACGAGTTGCAGCAACTGGACGGCGAACTCGATGTCGCGCAGCCCGCCGGGACCGCGCTTGATCTCGCGCTCCAGCTCCTTCGGCGGGATGTGGTCGATGATCCGGCGGCGCATGGCGCGGACGTCCTCGACCGCCTCGGGTCGCTCGGCCGCCCGCCAGACCAGCGGCGCGAGCTGGTCGATCCACTCCTGGGCCAGCGGCAGGTCACCGGCTGCCGGACGGGCCTTGAGCAGCGCCTGGAACTCCCAGGTGCGCGCCCACCGCCGGTAGTAGGCAAGGTGGCTGGCGAGGGTCCGCACCAACGGGCCGCGGCTGCCCTCGGGGCGCAGCGCGGCGTCCACCGGCCAGGCGACCAGCCCGCAGATGTAGATCAACCGGGTCGCCACCAGTGTCGCGGCGGACAGGTCGGCGTCCTCGGCGGCGACGAAGATGACGTCCACGTCGGAGACGTAGTTCAGTTCGCCGCCGCCGCACTTTCCCATCGCCACCACCGCGAGCCGGGGCCGCCCGGTCCCCTCCGCCAGCTCCGCGACAGCGATCTCGTACGCCGCGGAGAGCGTCGCGTCGGCCAGCGCGGAGAGCGCCGCCATCGTCTGTTCCAGGCCGCGACCGCCGGTCAGGTCGGCCGCCGCGATCCGCAGCAACGCCAGGCGGTACGCGGTCCGCAGCGCCGCCACCGCGTTGCCGCCGTCGGCCGGCTCCAGCCGCCCCTCGGCGATCGGGGCGAGCCCGTCCGGTGCGGTCCGCAGCGCCCGGTAGTGCTCGGGGTGGGCCACCAGGTGGTCGCCGAGCGCCGCCGACGCGCCGAGCACGGCGATCAACCGCCGCCGTAGCCCGGGATCGGCGTACACGTCCGCCAGCAGCGGCGATTCGGCGCCGCCTTCGGCGGTGCGGCCGTCGGCGGCCCGGCTTCCGGCGCCGCCTTCGATGCTGCGGCCCTCGGCCTCCACGATGCGGTGCAGTTGGCGCAGCGCCAGGTCCGGGTCGGCGGCCCGGGACAGCGCGGCGAGCAACTCCGCAGCGGCCTCGTCGACCGGCTCCTGCTCGGCCGGCCGCCACAGCCGCAGCCCCTCCGGGCCGAGCAGGTCCGCGGCGCGCGCGCCGCCGTCGCCTTCGGCGGTGCCGAAGCCGTACCGGGCGAGCCGGCCCGGTGCCCTGGTCGGCCGGCTCATCAGTGCCCGAGCAACGGCAGGCCGCGCCGCGTCGTGCTGTCGTCCAACTCGCCGAGGGCGAGCGCGGCGAACCGGGCGGCGAACGGCTGCCAGACCTCCTCGACGTCGGGCAGCACCGAGGCACAGGCCGCGACCACCAGCTCCGGGTCGTAGCCCAGCTCGGCGAGTTGCGCCGAGTCGGTGGCCCAGTCGGCGATCATCGCGGCGTCGCACTCGATGTGGAACTGCAACCCCCAGGCCCGGTCACCGAGGCGGAACGCCTGATGCGGGTAGCGGGTGGAGGCGGCCAGCAGGGTCGCGCCCCGAGGCAGCTCGGTGATCTCGTCGGCGTGCCACTGGAGCACGTCCGGGATCAACGGCACGTACCGGAACAACGGGTCGTTCTCGGCGGCGTCGCGCCGGCCGACCACGCCGGGGCCGATCTCCGGCCCGGACGGGCTGCGCTCCACCAACCCGGCGTGCGCGGTGGCGAGCAGCTGCGCGCCCAGGCAGACCGCCAGGGTCGGCACCCGGTACCGGACGGCCTTGCGCAGCAGGCCCTCCACTGCGGGAAACCACCGCGCGCCGGGCGAGCCGTCCGGCAACGGGTACGCCTGTTGGTCGCCGCCGAGCACCACCAGCGCCGCGTACCCCTCCAGGTCGGCGGGGAGCTCGTCGCCGGCGTGCGGGCGCACCACCCACAGCTCCAGCCCAGCCTCGGTCAGCCACTCACCCAGCCGGCGCGCGTCGTCCGTCGGGTCGTTCTCGATCACCAGCGCGGTTGCCACAGGTCGAGGCTAGCCGGTACGCCGCACGGCACCACCCCCCGGCACGGGCCCGCCCGCTGGGTGGCGGCCCGGCCATGGTCGGGGTGATTAGGCTCTGCGGTTGTGATCAGCGAGGACACCACCGCCGTACGCCCGCCCGTGCTGCGCCCGGGTGACACGGTGCTACTGGTGTCGCCGTCCGGGCCGACCTCGCCGGAGCGGGTGGCCCGGGGCATGGAACTGCTCACCGGCTGGGGTCTACGCCCGGTGCCGGCGCCGCACGCGTACGCCCGCCACGGCTACCTCGCCGGCACCGACGACCTGCGCGCCGCCGACCTGAACGCGGCCTTCTCCGATCCTCAGGTGCGCGGGGTGATCTGCACTCGCGGCGGCTACGGCGCCCAGCGGGTCGTGGACGCCATCGACATGGCCGCCGTCCGCCGCGACCCGAAGGTGGTGGCCGGCTTCTCGGACATCACCGCGTTGCAGTTCGCACTGTGGCGGGGCGCCCGCCTGGCCGGGGTGCACGGCCCCGGGGCGGCCTGGCGCGACGAGCGGACGCCACTGCGCTCCGCCGAATCCCTGCACGCGGCGCTGATGACCACCGAACCGGTGTCGATCACCGCGGTCCCCACCGAGGAGACCTTCGGCGTACGCGTACCGGGTCGCGCCACCGGCACCCTGCTCGGCGGCAACCTGTGCATGATCGCCGCCTCGATCGGTACGCCGGACCTACCCGACCTGACCGGTGCGGTGCTGTTGATCGAGGACGTGCAGGAGCCCCCGTACAAGGTCGACCGGATGCTCACCCACCTACGTCGGGCCGGCGCGCTGGACGGACTGGCCGGGGTGGCGGTTGGGCAATTCACCGACTGCGGCGACGGCTGGGACACCACAATCGTCGACGTGCTCACCGAACGCCTCGGCGACCTGGGCGTACCGGTCCTCGGCGGCCTCCCCATCGGCCACGGCCCCAACCAGCTCACGGTCCCGGTAGGCACGACCGCCACCCTCGACACCAACACCGCCACCCTCACCGCAACCCCAGCAGTCCACTAACCCCCACCCCACCCGCTCCCCTCCGGCCCCTCCCCCCTCCCCCGGCCGTCCCCGGTGATCAAGAGGTTTGCGTCATGTTCGGGGCGGATCCTGACGCAAATCTCTTGATCAACCAGGGCGGGGGCGGGGGGGAGGGGCGGGGGCGGGGGGCGGGGGCGGGGGGAGGGGGATCGGCGGGTTGGTGGGGTCGGGCGGGGGTCGGTCAGAAGGTGGGTGGGGTTAGGTGGGCTACTGCGCCGATTTCCAGGGCGGCCCAGATGCCGGTGGAGGTGCGGGTGATGCCGTGCGGTTCGGCGTTGGGAGTGGGTAGGGCGTGGCCCTCGATCCGTCCGGTGGGGTCGAGGTGACCGATCCGGTTGGCACCCCACTCGGTGAACCACACGCCGCCGTCCGGGTCGGCCACGATCGCGTGCGGGCGGGCGGCCCGGTCCGGCAGCGGGAACTCGACGATCTCGCCGTCCGGGTCGATCCGGCCAAGCTGACCGGCGGCGATCTCCACGAACCAGATGACGCCGTCGTCGCCCAGTGTGATGCCGACCGGGCCCGCGTTCGCGGTCGGTAATGGATGCAGCGTCACCCTGCCGTCGAGGTCGATCCGGCCGATGGCATTGGCCTGGTTGAGGGTGAACCAGAGGGCCTGGTCCGCGCCAGCAGTGATCATCGAGGCGAATCCCCCGGTCACCGGCAGCGGGAATGCCGTGTGGGTGCCGTCGGTCCCCACCCGGCCGATGGTGTCGGAGGTCATCCCGGCGTACCAGAGCGCGCCATCAGGCCCCGCCGCGATGCCACCCGGCCCGGTGCCGGCCGGCAGGGCGATGGTGCGCTGCTCACCGTCGACGGTGATCCGACCGATCCGGTCGTCTCCTGAGCGGGTGAACCAGAGCGCCCCGTCCGGCCCGGCCGTGATGATCAACGGACGACCGCCGGCCGGATCCAGCGGGTAGGTCCGGACCGCGCCGTCGGGCGACAACCGGGCGATGCCGCCGGCGTGGGCCAGCGTCAGCCACAGCGCGCCGTCCGGGCCAGGCGTGATGCCGTACGGCCCGGCGCCCGCCTCGACGAGTGGAATCTCCCGAATCTCGACGGTCATACCGTGGTGTCCTTCCGTCGGTGGATCGTCCACCCTGACCGCTCGGCCAGCGACCACACAACCGATTTCGCCCACCGCCGGCCCTGATTGTCAGCTCGCTGACAGGGTCGCCACGGCTCCCACCCAGACTCCCCGGTCACTGTCGGTGATGACAGCGCAGGATGACCGAACCTCTGGAGGACAGCATGTCCCGCACCATCCGTAGGAAGCACCTGCTGGCCGGCCTGGCCACCGCCGGCGTCCTCGGCGTCGGGATCGCGGCCCCGACGATCGCGTTCGCCGCCGACACCGCCACGCCGACACCGAGCGCCAGCACCGCCCCGGCTCCCGGCGGGGCCCCGGGTGCGAAGGCCGACCGGCAGGGCGAGTTCGCCGAGGCGCTCGCCACGGAGCTGGGCGTGCCCACCGACAAGGTGACCGCCGCACTGGAGAAGATCCGCGAGCAACACCGCCCGACCGACCGACCGCAGCGCCAGTCCGCCGAGGACCGGCAGGCCGCGCTCACGCAGCGCCTGGACCAGGCCGTCAAGGACGGCAAGCTCACCCAGGAGCAGGCCGACGCCATCACCAAGGCCGTCGAGGCCGGCGTCTTCCCCGGCCCCGGCGGCCACCGCGGTCCGGGCGGCCACCACGGCGCTGGTACGCCCGGCAAGTAGTCCGGCGAGCCCGGCCCCGGCAGGCACCAGCAGGCCGGGGCCGGCCTTGGCCTGTCGTGCCCGGGGCAGGCCCGGTCCGCCCTGTCGTGCCGATCCCACGGCCAGGCCAGCCGGGGATCAGCGCGGCTCCGGGAATGGGGTCAGGGCTGCGGGGGTGGGGGCGTGAACACGCCCAGGTGGTTGCCGGCCGGGTCGAGTAGGTGGGCCAACGTGAGACCGCTCGGTGCCGTACGCGCTGGCACCAGGACCCGGCCGCCGGCAGCTTCGGCCTGCCGGCAGGTCTCCGCCACGTCGGCGACTTCGGCGTAGAACACCGTGTAGTTCGGCGACGTGCCGTCGGTCGCCCGGATCGCCCCGCCGATCCCGGTGTCGCCGCCGGCCTCGGTCACGCGGTAGGACCCGCCGTTGGTCGAGCCCTGCTCCTCGAAGGTCCAGCCGAACAGCTCCCCGTAGAACCGCTCCGCGTCCTCGGGCCGGTCGGTGCCGATCTCGAACCAGGTGATGGGCGTGGTGGACCTGGACATCTACTGCCTCCAGAATTTCGTGCCGGCCGTTCGGCCGTCGTCTGGAGCAGTCTCGGGGCCGTTGGCGACAGCGTCCTGTCGGTGTTTCCGGATCACCCGGCGGGGTTCCCCGCGACGAGACCCACCAGCCCGCCGCGCCGAACTCGTCTCACACCAGGCTCAGCGGGCGGACCCGCTCGTGCGGGATGTCGAGATCCGTCAGGCGTAGCTCCCGGGCCACCACGTCGGGCAGCGCCCAGACGCTCCGGATCCGGTCGGTGCGGAAGCACCGCAGTTCGTCGCGCAGGCGGCACCAGGCGACCAGGTACCAGTGTCGGGAGTTGCCGAGGTAGCCGAGTGGCTCGACGTCACGGGTCGAGTCGGCGCCGGCGCGGTCGGCGTACCGGATGCGCAGCACCCGCCGCGCGGTGACCGCGTCGGCGACGGTGGCCGGGACGGGCGCGGCCGGCCCGTCGCCGATCAGGTGCACCCGGCCGGCGAGGCGGTGTGCCTCGGCGGCGTCGGCGGCCGGCAGCACCGCCACCAGCTTGCGCAGCGCGGTGGCGGCCGGCCCGGCGAACGGCGAGCCGGCGAGCCGGTGCAGCGCCACTGCCATCGCCACCGCCTCGGCGGCGGTCAGGTTGACCGGCGGCAGGGTGCGGGCGCGGTCCAGGACGTAGCCGCCGGTGCGCCCGGGCTCGGCCCAGATCGGCACACCGGCCTCCTGCAACGCGCCCAGGTCCCGTTCGATGGTCCGGCTGCTCACCTCGAAGCGCGCGGCCAGCCAACGGGCGCTGCGCGGCCGCGGTGACACCGCCCGTAGCTCCTCGACCAGCGCGTACAGGCGATCAGTGCGGTTCATGCCCGGCACGCTACGGCCGGGGTACGACGCCCACCGGCGCCCGCCCGCACGGCAACGCGGACGACTGAGACAGCGCCGCAGACGACCACCCGCGCGTCGACGCGGACAACCGGCTCAGGCGATGCAGGCGCAGACGATCAGCGCGGCCCCGAAGTGGGTGGCGGCGCTGACCCGGGCGGCCGGGTGCGGCTCGGGCGAGCAGATGACCTCGCCAAGCTTGCCGGGGGTGAGCAGGTCCAGCACCACGAAGGCCAGCGCCATGATCGCCAACCCGACCAGTCCGAAGACCACGGTGGAGGCGAGCCCCTTGCCGAAGTCGCTGTAGCTGGTGAGGATCGCGGTGAAGACGATCCCGGCGATGCCGAGCTGGTTGGCGGCGAGCAGCAACCCCGCGTTGGCGTTGCGCTCGACCCAGATCAGGTCTCGCAACCGGCCCGGGGTGAGCAGGTCGACGAGCCCGAAGCCGGCGGCCATGAGGCCGACGCCGACGATCCCGAACACGACGCTCTGCCAGGCACCGCTGAACAGATCCTCCAGCACCGACTTGCCTCCCGACTCTCCGCCCGGAGGGTACCGGCGCGGTGATCGAGACGATAGCGGCAGCGCGCAACGGCGTCAGCCCCCGCGTCTACAGGGCCAGGTAGCGCTGCCGCTCGTACGGGGTGACCTCACGGCGGTACTGCTCCCACTCGGCCCGCTTGTTGCGCAGGAAGAAGTCGAAGACGTGTTCGCCGAGCACCTCGGCGACCAGTTCCGAGCCGGCCATCACGTCGATCGCCTCGGCGAGGTTCTCCGGCAGCGCCTCGTAGCCCATGGCGCGCCGCTCCGCGCTGGTCAGCGACCAGACGTCGTCCTCGGCGCCCGGCGGCAGCTCGTACCCCTCCTCGATGCCCTTGAGGCCGGCGCCGAGCAGCACCGCGAAGGCGAGGTACGGGTTGGCCGCCGGGTCCAGCGAGCGGACCTCGACCCGGGCCGAGTTGGGCTTGCCGTACGCGGGAACCCGGACCAGCGCGGACCGGTTGAGGTGACCCCAGCAGACGTACGCCGGGCTCTCGGTGATCCGGTCGGGCAGGTGCTGCGGGAAGAGCCGCTTGTACGAGTTGACCCACTGGTTGGTGACAGCCGTGTACTCGCGGGCGTGCACCAGCAGGCCGGCGATGAACGACTTCGCCACCTTGGACAGCTTCATCGGGTCGCCGCTGTCGTGGAAGGCGTTGCGCTCCCCCTCGAACAGCGACAGGTGGGTGTGCATCCCGCTGCCCGGCTGGTCGGTGAACGGCTTCGGCATGAAGCTGGCCTGCACACCGGTGGAGAGTGCCACCTCCTTGACCACGTGCCGGAAGGTCATGATGTTGTCGGCGGTGGTCAGCGCGTCGGCGTAGCGCAGGTCGATCTCCTGCTGGCCGGGCGCGACCTCGTGGTGGCTGAACTCCACCGAGATGCCGATCCGTTCCAGCGCCAGGACGCCCTGACGGCGGAAGTCCCGGGCGACGGCGTGGGTGGTGTGCTCGAAGTAGCCGCCGGTGTCGACCGGGGTGGGCACCGAGCCGTCCTGCGGACCGTTCTCGAGCAGGAAGAACTCGATCTCGGGGTGGGTGTAGAAGGTGAAGCCCTTCTCGGCTGCCTTGGACAGCGCGCGGCGCAGCACGTGCCGGGGGTCTGCCCAGGACGGCCCGCCGTCGGGCAGCAGGATGTCGCAGAACATCCGGGCGCTCTCGCCGCTGACGCCGCCCTCGAAGGGGAAGACCTGGAAGGTGGTCGGGTCGGGCATGGCCACCATGTCCGATTCGAAGACCCGGGCGAAGCCCTCGATCGCCGAGCCGTCGAAGCCGATGCCTTCCTCGAAGGCCGCCTCGAGCTCGGCGGGTGCCACCGAAACGCTCTTGAGCGTGCCCAGAACGTCGGTGAACCACAGCCGGACGAACCGGATGTCCCGCTCTTCCAGCGTGCGGAGGACGAACTCCTGCTGACGGTCCACTTCCCCAACCCCTCGCGACACTCTTTTGTCCGCCTTGGCCGGGCTGTACCCGGCCTGATCGCCCAGTGTTCCCGGGCCTGGTTACGCAGACGTTACGCGAACTGCCGCCGGCCGTCCTCTCGTGTCCCGCCCGGCGAGCGCGGGCCAGCGCCGTGCCGCCGAGACCGCCTCCACGACGGCCGAGCTCCTGCCGCCGCGGCCTCTCGGACGCCGGTCGCGGGCGGGTGGCGGCAATCTCGTCGGAGGGTACGGATTGTCGCGACGAGGCTGGGGCAAGATGAAGGCATGCCCACCCTGCGTCTCGCCCTGTCCCAGGTCAACCCGAGCGTCGGCGACCTCGCCGGAAACGCCGACCTGGTCCGCAGCTGGACTCGCCAGGCCGCCGATGCCGGTGCCCAGCTGGTGCTCTTCCCGGAGATGATGCTGACCGGGTACCCGGTCGAGGACCTCGTCTTCCGGCGTTCCTTCGTGGCCGCGTCCCGGGCCGCCGTGGAGCGGCTGGCCGCCGACCTGGCCGCCGACGGTCTCGGCGAGTTGCCGGTCGTGGTCGGCTACCTGGACGCCGACGGCCCGCCGCAGGTCAGCGGGGACGCCGAGCCGGGCCGGGGTGCCCGTAACGCCGCCGCGCTGCTGCACCGGGGCGTCGTGGCCGCCCGCTACTTCAAGCACCACCTGCCCAACTACGGGGTCTTCGACGAAGACCGGTACTTCGTCTCCGGTGACGCGCTGACAGTGGTGCGGATCGGCGGCGTGGACGTCGCGCTGACCATCTGCGAGGACCTGTGGCAGGCCGGCGGTCCGTTCGCCGCCGCCCGGATGGCCGGCGTCGGCCTGGTCGTCAACATCAACGGCTCGCCGTACGAGCTGAACAAGGACGACATCCGGCTGCCGCTGGTTCGCCGCCGGGCCGCCGAGGCGGGCGCCGCCATCGCGTACGTCAACATGATCGGCGGCCAGGACGAGCTGGTCTTCGAGGGCGACTCGATGATCGTGAGCGCCGACGGTGAGCTGCTCACCCGGGCACCGCAGTTCGTCGAGCACCTGCTCGTGCACGACGTCGAGTTGCCGGCCGCGAGCGCCGCGACGACCACGGAGACCGTCGCGGACGGCATGCGGATCGTGCACAGCACGCTGGACGGCATTCCGCCCACGCCGTCCGGCCCGGCCGCCACCGGCGGGCTGATCGAGCCGGTGGCCGACGAGGCCGAGGTGTGGCAGGCGCTGGTGCTGGGTCTGCGTGACTACGTCAACAAGAACCGGTTCCCGTCGGTGGTGCTCGGCCTGTCCGGCGGCATCGACTCGGCGGTGGTGGCCGCGCTCGCCGTCGACGCGCTCGGGCCGGACCGGGTGGTCGGGGTGTCGCTGCCCAGCCAGCACTCCTCGGAGCACTCCCGGGAGGACGCCGCCGACCTGGCCAAGCGCACCGGCCTGGACTACCGCGTCGAGCCGATCCAGCCGATGGTCGACGGCTTCCTGGCCAACCTGTCGCTGTCCGGCGTGGCAGTGGAGAACCTGCAGGCCCGGGTCCGTGGCGTGATCCTGATGGCGCTGTCGAACCAGGAGGGCCACCTGGTGCTGACCACCGGCAACAAGAGTGAGCTGGCGGTCGGCTACTCCACCCTGTACGGCGACTCGGTGGGCGGCTTCAACCCGGTCAAGGACGTGTGGAAGACGCTGATCTGGCGGCTCGCGAAGTGGCGCAACAGGGACGCGGCCCGGCGCGGTGAGACCGCCCCGATCCCGGAGAACTCGATCGGCAAGCCGCCGAGCGCCGAGCTGAGCCCGGGGCAGCTCGACAGCGACAGCCTGCCCGACTACGACGTCCTGGACCCGATCCTGATCGGCTACGTCGACGGTGACCTCGGCCGCGACGGGCTGGTCGAGTCGGGTCACGACCCGGCGATCGTGGACAAGGTGCTGCGGCTGGTGGATACCGCCGAGTACAAGCGACGGCAGTCGGCGCCGGGCACGAAGATCTCCATGAAGGCGTTCGGCCGGGACCGCCGTCTGCCGATCACCAGCCGGTGGCGCGAGCACGGCTGAGCCGTACCCCTGGGGGTGCCGGGTCGGTGGCGCGGCCCGGCGCCGCCTCGCGGTGACCGCGCGGCGCGGTCCCGGTTGGCCAGGTGGGGGCGGCCCCGCGCTGGTGGAGTGACATCTTGCACTGGGCCCTGCCGTCAGCCCGTCTCGCGGTGCGACGATCGCGACGGAACCCGGGGACCGCGCAGGCGGCCTCGAGGAAGGGAGACAGAGATGGTGGAGTCCACTCCGCACGAGGTGACCGCGTTGTACGGCGGCCCGGCCACCCGACGGGTCCGCACCCGCGACCTGATGGCCGCCAAGGAGCGCGGCGAGCGGTGGCCGATGCTCACCTCGTACGACCAGTACACGGCGTCGATCTTCGACCAGGCCGGTGTTCCGGTGCTGCTGGTCGGCGACTCGGCCGCGAACAACGTGTTCGGCTACGAGACCACCCTGCCGATCACCGCCGACGAGCTGCTTCCGCTGGTCCGGGCCGTGGTGCGGGCGACCCGGCAGGCGCTGGTCGTCGGTGACCTGCCGTTCGGCTCGTACGAGGAAGGCCCGGCCCAGGCGCTGCGCACCGCCGTCCGGTTCATGAAGGAGGGTGGCTGTCACGCGGTGAAGTTGGAGGGTGGCCGCCGCAACGCCGCGCAGATCGCCGCGATCGTCGGCGCCGGCATCCCGGTGATGGCGCACATCGGTTTCACCCCGCAGAGCGAGCACACACTGGGCGGCTACCGGGTGCAGGGTCGCGGCGACGCCGCCGACGAGGTGCTGGCCGACGCACGGGCGGTGGCGGAGGCGGGCGCGTTCGCCGTGGTGTTGGAGATGGTGCCCGGCGAGGTGGCCAAGCGGATCACCCACGAGCTGCCGATTCCCACTGTGGGCATCGGCGCGGGCCCGGACACCGATGCGCAGGTGCTGGTCTGGCAGGACATGGCCGGCCTGCGGACGGGCAAGGCGCCCCGTTTCGTCAAGCGGTACGCGGATCTGGCCGGCTCTCTCACCGACGCCACCCGCCGTTTCGCCGACGAGGTCCGCGGCGGCGAGTTCCCCGCCGCCGAACACACCTTCTAGCCCGGTCCCACCGGCCAGCTCGGTCCACGGACCGGGCTGGCCCACCGGACGGACTGGTCCGAGCCGGCACAGCGGCCAGCCGACAGTTCGCCAGCACATCGACCAGGACGGTTGGTGTCCACGCCGCCGGCACCAACGCCAGCGTCGACCGGGCCCGCCGACGACGACGAACTAATCGATCACGGCAAAACCGATTTTGTCGTACGTGTGTTCTAGTCTCGGTTCATGGTTGAGGAGTTGGCGCTGGCAGAGGACGCGGTCGCCGCCTGCGTCAGTGTCGCCGCCTGGGCCCTCACCGAGCATGACCTGATCACCGCGCTCCACGCCGCACACCGCCTTGAGCAACGCCTCGCGGCGGTCAAACTGATGCTGGTGCGCGAGGTGGACGGCCGCGGCACCGCGACCGCGCACGGCACATCCTCGACGGCAGTGTGGCTGCGCGACCGGTTACGTCTCGGGGTCGGTGCCGCCCGTCGCCTGGTCGAGCTTGCCGCGACCCTCGACAGCGCGCCGCCCGGAGTGCGCGATGCGTTGACCGGCGGGACGGTCGACGTGGAGCAGGTCCGTGTCATCGCCGACACCATCACCACCGTGCACGCCACCGCGGGGCCTGAAGCGGCCGACAAGGCCGTCGGCGTCCTCGTCGACTGGGCAGCCGAGTTCGACGCCAGCCTGCTGCGCAAACTCGGCACCCGCATCCTCGACCACATCGCCCCCGAGGTTGCCGACGCTGCCGCCGACGCCGCGCTGAGGGCGGCCGAGTCGCGGGCCGCACGCGACCGGCACGTCACCATCAACGAACAGCCCGACGGGCGACTCCGACTCACCGGCGTCCTCGACACCGAAGCCGCCGCCGCGCTCCGCGCCGCCATCGACCCGCTGACAGCACCATCCGGCCCGGACGACACCCGCACCCCGGGCCAACGCCGCCACGACGCCCTTGCCGACGTCTGCCGACTCGCTCTGCGCACCGGCGACCTACCCGAGCACGGCGGTGACGTCGCCCAGGTCGTCGTCACCACGAGCTACGACGAGCTAACCCGACAGCTGGGCAGCGGCGCCCTCGACACCGGCCTGCAGCTCACCTCCGACACCGTGCGCCGCCTCGCCTGTGACGCCACCATCCTCCCCGCCATCCTCGGCGGCGCAGGCCAACCACTCGACGTCGGCCGGCAACGACGCCTCATCACCGGGCCCCTCCGCCGCGCCCTCGTCTTGCGCGACCGCGGCTGCGCGTTCCCGGGCTGCGACCGTCCGCCCCGCTGGTGCGACGCCCACCACATCCGGCACTGGGCCGACGGCGGCCCGACCAGCCTCGCCAACGCGGTGCTGCTCTGCGGCCACCATCACCGACACCTCCACCACAGCGACTGGACCGTGCGGCTCAGCGGAGACGGCCACCCTGAGTTCATCCCGCCCACCTGGCTCGACCCCACACAACTCCCCCGCCGCAACCACTACCACCGACGAACGTGAGCACTTCGGGGGCGACCATTCCTCCTGGTCAGGCCGGCGCGGCGTTCACCGGGACGGCCCAGTCACGCCGGGCCAGCGTCGAGCAGCAAGGTGCCGCAGTCACCGACCACCGTCCTGCCCCTACGGCGATGGAGACCGGACTCGGCAACCGACGACCGCACTGTGGCCGGTGAGGGTTCTCCCCTGTCCGACGGTCTGCGGCCGGGTGGACGAAGGTCACGTCCTCAGCGCGCGCACCGCAGTCGATGACACCGCGGCCAGGTCGGCCTGCGCAGGCAGGAATACCGTGGGGACGCCCAGCGACTGGTTCATCGCGGCGAGCTGGTACTCGGCCTGAAGGTCGGTGGTGTTACGCACGCCGCGGACGATCACTCCCACGTCATGGCGTCGGCAGTAGGTGGAGGTCAACCCGCTCCAGGCCACGACGGTGACGGAGGTCCAGCCGACCGGCAGAATGGCCCGGACGGCGGCCGCGCGCTCCTCCTCGTCGCTGTCCGGATGCTTAAGGCTGTTGACCGCGACGAGCACCACCACTTCATCGAAGAGGGCATGTGCCCGCTTCACCATATTCAGGTGCCCAGGGGTGAAGGGATCAAAGCTGCCGGGGTAGACGGCGCGCACGTGTACGCGACCGGGGGTGCGTGCCGACGAACGTGGCCCTGCCGAGGGTTCGGGTGTCACGGCCGCAAGACCCGCTGCGCATCGCGGATGACCTGCTCGGAGGCCAGTGACGCCCAAGAGGCGAACAGGTTCCGGAAGTAGGCGCCGTACCGGTCCGCCACCGCGGAATCGTGCTCGATGACATCCAGTTCGTTGACGATGCTCAGGTCCATGAGTGACCGGAGGTGAGCCGCATCCGGCGTTCTCACCTGACCTACGAAGCGGTCGAAGACCTGGCCGGTCTGTGCCAGCTCCCGCCAGCTGCGGCCACGGTCGCAGGCGCCGTAGAGATAGACAAGCTCCTCGGCGTCGGCACCAACGAGATCCCGGAGCACCGCACGATCGGCCCGATCAAGTAGGGCGAGGTCGAACCCGTCGGTGCCATAGACGGCATGGGTCAGGCCCGCGGCCTGCACGTCACTGCCGCAGCCAAGCAGCGCGAGTCGTTCGCTGACTCGACACAGGTGGGCGTACAGGTTGCCCCCGGGGTGCGCGATCCGCTCAGCTCCTTGCCGGCGAAGCCAGACCCGCACACCGTCGTCGGTGCTCATGGCCCGACGGTATGTGTCGGCCGGCGGATTAGCCGGCTCCTGAGCGTGGGCACGTCTGTCTAGAGGTCGGTGACGCGGAGGCCGGCGTGCGCCTTGTAGCGCTTGTTGATGGCGATCAGGTTGGCGGTGAACGCCTCGATCTGGTGGGCGTTGCGCAACCGGCCGGCGTAGATGCCCCGCATGCCCGGGATCCGGGCGGCCAGCGCGCCGACGATGTCGACCAGCTCGCGGTCCTCGGTGCAGATCAGCACGTCCAGGTCGATCCGGTCGACCTCGGGGTCGGCCAGCAGCGGAGCGCTGACGTGGTTGAACGCGGCGCAGACCCGGGAGTCGGGCAGCAGCGCGGCGGCCTGCTGCACGGCGCTGCCCTCGGCGACGGTCAGCGCGTACGGGCCCTGCTTGTCGAAGCCGAGCGGGTTGACGCAGTCGACGACGATCCGGCCGGCGAGCGGCTCGGCGAGGGCGGCGACGGTGGCGGCGTGCCCGTCCCACGGCACCGCGATGATCACCACGTCGCTGCGTCGGGCCACCTCGTCGTTTGCCGCACCGGTGACGCTGCCGCCGGCCGGCACCCCGGGCAGGGCGGCGATCTCCGCCGCGGACTCGGCGGCCCGCTCAGCCGACCGGGACCCGATCAGCACTGTCTGGCCGGCCCGCGCGAAGCGGTAGGCGAGGCCCCGCCCCTGGTCGCCGGTGCCGCCGATGATGCCGACAGTCAGCCCGGACACGTCGGGCAGCGTGCTCGCGTCGTATGCCATGGCCTCATCCTCGCAAACCGCTCGTCCGGCAGCAGCGCCGAGCGCTGTGAGAATCCCCGCTACCGCGAGCGACCGCACCCCCAGGCGAGGATTGGGCCAGCGACGGCGGCCCGGTCAGGCCAGCTCGAACAGGACGGTACGGGCCGCCGGGTCGGCGGTGACCAGACGGACCCGGACCCGTTCGCCGAGCGGCAGTTGGCCGAGGCAGCGGGCGCGTACCGGCGGGGCGTCCAGCGCGACGGTGCCACCGGGCGGTCGGGGCCGGGACTTGCCGTTGGGCGGGGCGTCGACGTCGAGGACGGCCGCGTCGAAGGTCTCGCCCACCCGGTGCTCCAGCACCGCCGCCTCGGCCAACTCGACGGCACCACGAGCGGCCGCCGAGGCGACCCGGTCGGTGCTCGCCATCACCTCGGGCAGCCGGGGCAGCGCGGCGCGGGCCCAGTCGGGCACCGCCTGGCCGGCGTGCAGGGCCAGGCAGACCTCGGTGGCGTACCGGTCGGCCAGCCGCCGCAACGGCGCCGTCACGTGGGCGTACGCGGCCGCCACGCCACCATGTTCCGGCTGCTCCGGCAGCTCCCCGTCGAAGGATGTGTACGCGGCACCGCGCATCAGCTCGGCCGCCTGGTCGATGAACGCGGCGGCGCGTGGCTGGGCGGCGTCCAGACCGGCGATGACCTGTCCCGGGCCCACGTCGTCCGGCCAGTGCACGCCCAGCGGCGCGGCGGCGGCCCTGAGCCGCTGCACCGCCTCCGGCTTGGGCGCCGGCATCGTCCGTAGCAGACCCACCCGGCCGGCCAGCATGATGTCGGCGGCAGCCATCCCGGTCAACAGGGAGATCTGCGCGTTGTGTTCTTCCATCGGCACCGGCGCGCGCAGCACCAGCCGCCAGCCCTCACCGTCGGGCTCCAGGTCCTGCTCGGGCAGCGGCAGGTTGATGGCGCCCCGGCTCAGCCCTCGCGCGGTCAGTCGGTCGCCGATCTCCGGCAGCAGCGCGATCGGGTCGGGTAGCCGTCCGGCCTCGGCTGCCGCCTGCACTCCGCTGTAGTCGAGTTTGGCGCGGCTGCGGACCAGGGCGCGTTCCAGCTCGACGGCCACGGTGCCGCCGTCGGCGTCCAGGTCGATGGTCCAGACCACAGCTGCCCGGTCGTCGTCGGGCAGCAGACTCGCCGCACCCTCGCTGAGGGTGTGCGGGTGCAGCGGCACGTTGCCGTCGGGCAGGTAGATGGTCTGCCCCCGCCGCCAGGTCTCCGCCTCCAACGCCCCACCCGGTCTGACGTGCGCGGCGACGTCGGCGATCGCGTACCGCACCCGGTAGCCCCCGTCGGGGCGGCGGCTGAGGTGCATCGCCTGGTCCAGATCCCGCGAGGTGGCCGGGTCGAGAGTGACGAACGGTATGTCCGTGCGGTCGACGGGCGGCTGCGGCGGTGCCGCAGCCGCCTCGTCGGCTTCACGCTGGGCGTCGGCCGGAAACTCCTCGGGCAGGCCGAGCTCGCGGCGCAACGCGCCGAAGTCGATGCGGGGCGCGAGTACGCGTCGGATGACCACGGGTCAATCCTGACAGCGCCACGGGTGATCCGCTTCCGGTGACCGGCCGGAAATCCGACCGGTGAGGGGATGCTCCGCGCTCAGCCGGTCGCCTTGCGGGCGGCGCTGCGGGCCCCCCTGGGTGCGGTGGCTCGGGCGGCGACCGGGCTGGCCGGAGACTTGCGGGCTGTCACCTTGCGGGCCGGCGCCTTGGCCGCGACGGTCTTCTTCGCCGGGGCCTTCTTCGCCGCCGCCTTGCGGGCGGTGGTCGACGAGGTACCCGTCGCCTTCGCGGCCGGGGCCTTCTTGGCCGGAGCCTTGCGCGCGCCACCGCTGGGGCGGGTCGACGCGGTCTTCTTCGCAGCGGCCGTCTTCTTCGTCGCTGTCTTCTTGGCGGCGGACGCCTTGGTCGCCACCTTCCGCGCCGGGGCCTTCGCCGCGCTGGTGGTCTTGCGCGCCGAGGCCTTCGCGGCGGTGGTGGTCTTGCGCGCCGGGGCCTTGGCTGCGGTGGTGGTCTTCTTCGCCGGGGCCTTGGCGGCGGTGGTGGTCTTTCTCGCCGCGCTGGCGGTGGTCTTCTTCGCCGCGCTCACCGTCTTCTTCGCCGTGCCGGTGGTCTTCTTCGCGGCGGTGGTGGTCTTGCGCGCGGCGGTGGTGGTCTTGCGCGCGGTGGACGCCGGGGCCCGCTTGGCGGCGGTGGTCGTCTTGCGGGTGGTGGTCGAGGCCTTCGCGGGGGCCTTCTTGGCCGCGGCGGTGGTCCTGGTCGTGGCCTTCTTCGCGGGGGCCTTCGTGGCCGCCGTGGTGGTCTTCCTGGCCGGTGCGCGGCCCGCCCCGCCGGCGGCCTTGCGGGCCGGTGCCTTCGCGGCAGCCGCGGTGGACTTGCGCACGGGGGTGGTCCGGCTCGCCGCCGTGTTCCGCTCCGCCGCGGCGGTCTTCTTCGCGGTGGTGCGTCGGGCGGCCGGGCGCTTGGTGGCCTGCTGTGCTTCGGCCATCGTGGTTCCCTCCTCGGGGGACGTGCTCTCGCGTGCGTCCTCGCGGAGCACGAAATACCTCGGCGCGAGCCGTCCCGCGCCGCCTATCTGTCGTCCCCGGCCCAACGAGCGTCCTCGGCATCCCACGCCTCGTTCCGCTCCTGCACTCGTTGCAGGGCGTTCTCCGCGTCGGCCGCCGAGTCGTACGGGCCGAGAACGTGCTTCGCCGGACACACGTTGGTGTCCGTCTCGACCCGGTGATGCCGGGTGCACCAGTAGAACTGCCCACCACGTCCGCTGTCGCTCATGGGAATCACTGTGCACCGCGAACCGGCCGGCCGCCACCGGATCGCACAAGTCGCCGACGATCTCCACAGTAGATATGCATTGCGTTCGTCGGGGCGGAACGCGGAAATAGGGTCGGACGAACAGTCAGTTCCGGTGCGATCCAGGGCTGAGGCATGATCTGCGCTCGTGATCAATACGGTGACCGGCGCGGGGGCGTGCCCGGGGTGTGCGGCGACGACGGCATCGGTACGCGACGCGGTGCCCTGGTGTCCCAGCTGTGAATGGAATCTGGACGCCTATGACCAGGCACGTCGCCAACGTGAGTTCGGGTGGAGTTGGGTCGACCGGTGGACCTACCGAATGGCGTTCCGGGCGACCAGGCGGCAGTTCACCGAACTGGTTGGGCGACCGTTGGGCACCAACGGATCCGACGCCGCCCGGACGCTCACCGCAGCAGCCTCGTTGCTCCTGATCGCCGCGGTGCTCGCGCTCGCGGTCGTCGGTGGTTGGCTGATCGTGGCGTTCCCGTTTCCCAACCTGGCGATCGTGCCGGGTGTGGCGATGGTCGGTCTGGCGATCGCGTTGCGGCCCCGGTTCGGTCGCCTCGACCCGGAACTGGAGGTGCTCACCCGCGACCAGGCGCCGGAGTTGTTCGGCCTGATCGACGAGGTGGCCGCTGCGGTCGGGGCGCCTGCGCCGGACGTGGTGGGCGTGGACGACACCATCAACGCGTACGCGGGCACTGTCGGGTTGCGGCGGCGGAAGGTGCTCGGTCTCGGACTTCCGCTGTGGGGTTCGCTTCCCGCCGGTGGCCGGGTGGCGCTGCTCGGCCACGAACTCGGTCACTTCGTCAACGGTGACCCGCGCCGGGGCCTGTTCACCCAGCCCGCGTTCACCATGCTCGGCTCGGCCGCCGACCTGTTCCGGCCGGTGCGGACCAGCGTCGGGGCGGGGCTGGTGGAGATGCTGGGCGACGCGGTGGGCCGCGCGTTCCAGTGGGTGGTGTCGCGGGTGCTGTTCGTCGCGTACCTGCTGTTGGTGACTGTGGCACTGCGGGACAGCCAGCGCGCTGAGTACCTCGCCGACGAACTGGCCGCCCGGGTGGCCGGCACGACCGCCGCTACCGATTTCCTCGACACCCTGCTCGCCACCGAGTCGTTGGCGCTGGCGGTGCGTCGGGAGAGCCGGGCGGGGCATGGCCCGGACCGGTGGCGCTCGGCGCTGGCCGAGTCCCGTGCGGCCAGGACGGACCGGTTGCCGCTGCTGCGGCAGCTGTCGGTCCGCGACGAGGCGTCGCTGTTCGCCGCTCACCCACCGACCGGACTGCGTCGCCAGATGCTCGCCGGGCGCGGATGGCAGGATCCCTCGGTGGTGCTCACCGAAGCCCGGATGGAACGGATCGACGCCGAACTCGGCAAGGAGTACGACCGCTTCCGCCGTACCGTCAGCTGGTCGGGCTGACGCCGGACGCGCACCCGCGGGCGGCGTTGGGCAGAGCGGCAGCGGCCTATGATCGCCGAATGGCGACACCGGACTACATCGTGGGGCTGCGCAAGCACGTCGGCCATGACCTGCTCTGGCTGCCGAGCGTCAGCGCGGTGGTCCGCAACGACGCCGGTGAGCTGCTGCTCGGCCAGCGTGCCGACGATGGGCGCTGGTCGGTGGTCAGCGGTTTCGTCGAGCCGGGCGAGCAGCCGGCCACCGCGCTCGTCCGTGAGGTGCGCGAGGAGACGGGCCTGGAGGTGGCGCCGGTGCGGATGTCCAGCGCCGTGTCGCACCCGCACACGTACCCGAATGGCGACCGCTGCGAATACTTGAACCTGGGGTTCCTGTGCCGGTTGGTGGCCGGCACCGCCCGCGTCAACGACGACGAGTCGTTGGCCGTGCGGTGGTTCCCGCTGGACCGGCTGCCCGAGCTGGACAAGCACGCCCTGCTGGTCATCGCGTACGCGCTGCGCGAGAACCAGCTGGCCGGTTACCTGGAGCCGGGTACGACGTGGGACGACGTACCCGACTGAGGTTCACACCGGGGTCGGCGCGAGCGCGACCGTCTCGGCGGGCGCCGACCGGGCCGCCCGGATGGTGTACGCGAGCGCGTACGGCGTGCAGGCCAGGTAGAACATCGGCTCCAGCAACAACTGGTCGGTGATCAGGAAGATCTCCCACGACGTGGGGCGGGGCAGGCCGAAGTTCCAGTCGGTCCAGCAGACCAGGAGCCACAGCGGCGCGGAGATCCGGTCGACGCTGTCCGGTGTCATCGCGTCGGCCGGGACGGTGCCGGGCCCCGGAATGGTCTGGAGCACGAAGAGAATCACTGCCAGGTCGGCCGCGACGAGCGCGCCGACGAGGCCGACCAACCAGGCGACGCCGACCCGACCCCGGGCGGCGAGGTTCGCCGCAGCCCACAGGGCCAGCGTCAGGCCAGCCAACCAGAGGAGCAGACCGGGTACGAACCTGCCGAAGACACTGCCGTTGACGACGGACATGAGCCCGAGTGCGGCCACACCGACGGGGAGCACCACGCCGAGCGCGATGCGCAGCGGGCCCCGAAGTGCGGAGTGCCGGGCCGACCGTGACGTGTACCTCGCCAACAGCACCGCGAAGCCGACTGTCAGCGTCGACCAGAGCGGCAACTGCGCCGCTGTCGACCAGCTCACCCTCATCGACAGCACGTTGTGGACCTGACTCATGGCCAGCGCGCTGACGACCACGATCGCGGCGCAGGCGAGCGGGGCCAGTAGCAGGGCGGCGGCGGTACGGCGGGCCCGCCGATGCATCATGCTGCGGTCGACGAGCGGGGCGCCGGCCCGGCTGACGGCCAGGCTCATGGCGAAGCCGACCATCGTCGTCCAGCGACCGCTCTCGGCGAGGACGTGCAGCTCGGCGGCCCACTCGCGGCGCAGGTCGTCGCGGACGTCGGTCGGCCACCGGCGCGCGGCCAACTTCAGCAACAGCTCGGCGATCCGGCGGGTCACCATGCCGGCGCTCCGATGGTCGCTTCCGTTTTCCTCACCCGTTCGCCGCTCGGGTGCCCAGGTGGGGCTTTCCGCTCGCCGTGTATGCCCAGCCCGTGGCGCTGCGCGTCTGGGCCAGAGCGACCGGCGCGTCGGGCGAGGACCGGGCCGCCCGGATGGTGTACGCGAGCGCGTACGGCGTGCAGGCCAGGTAGAGCATGGGCTCTATCAACACCCGGTTGGTGATCAGGAAGATCTCCCACTCGATCGGCCGGGGCAGGCCGAAGTTCCAGTCCGTCCAGCAGGCGAAGAGCCACAGCGGCGCGGAGATCGGGTCGACGCGCTCCCGTGCCTCGATCGTCGGCCCAGCGCCGAAGCCGGCGGGGTACGCGTCGACGATGACGAGGATCACCGCGAGGTCCGCGGCGACGAGTGCGCCGAGGACGCCCACCCACCAGGCGGCGCGGACGCGACCCCGGGCGGCGAGGCTCGCCGCGGCCCAGAGCGTGAGCGTCAGGCCGGCCGACCAGAGCAGCAGACCGGGTACGGCGTCGGCCAGGCCCTCGGCGTTGACGACGTACCTGAAGTTGACGACGTACACGAACAGGATGACGGCCGCACCGACCGGGAGCACCACGCCGAGCGCGATACGAAGTGGGCCGTCAAGTGCGTTGTGCCGGGCCCAGCGGGCGGCGAACACCGCCAGCACGATCGCCAGCACGATGGTGAACGCCGCCCAGATCGGCCTCTGCGCCCGCTCCACCCAACTCGCCCGCACCAGCAACGAGTCGACGAAGAACAGCGCCAACACACCGAGGGCCACGATCCCGACGCAGGCGATCGGGGACAGCAGTAGAGCGGCGACGGTGCGGCCGATCCGACCGCGCATCAGGCGGCGGTCGACGATCGGGGCGCCGGTGCGACTGACGGCCAGGCTCACCGCGAAGCCCAGCATCCTCGTCCGGTGACCGCTTTCGGCGAGGACGTGCAGCTCGGCGGCCCACTCGCGGCGCAGGTCGTCGCGAACGCCGGCCGGCCAACGGCGGGCGGCCAACTCCAGCAGCAGCTCGGCGGCACTGCGGGTCACCACGCCGGCGCTCCGGTGGGCTCGGTGCCGCCCCACGGGCGACGGCCACCGTCGGGGATCGCGGCCCGCAGGTCGGCGAGCGCCTGCCGGGCCTGCGTCACCCCGACGGCGGTCAGTCGGTAGTAGCGGCGGGCCGGCCGCCCGGCCGCTACGGGATCGATCGCCTCCCAGTCGGCGGCCAGCCAGCCGGCCCCCTGCAACCGGTGCAGCACCGGGTAGAGGGTGCCGCTGGGCAGGCCGGTCAATCGCATCAGGTCGAGCCCGTAGCGCTGCTCGTCGGGCTCGGCGAGCAGCGCCGCGAGCACCTTTGCGACCGGAATGGTCATCCGCATGTGACCACTGTATCGGAACTCTACATAGGGGTGGGTACCCGTTCGACGGGAATCCACAGCTCGGCGTCCGCCTGGGTGCCGTCCGCCGACACGCGGACCCGGCTGATCTCCGGTCCAGGTCGGCTGCGGTACGGGTTGGACGGAAACCACTGGGTGAACACGTCACGCCACAGGTACTGCACCGCCTGCGGAAACGCGCCGGAGGTGGTGAACACCGCCCACGACCCGGCCTGCACCGGCAGCGCGTCCAGGTCCTCCGGCGGCTCGGCTGCGGTCACCACCCCGTGCCAGTAGTCCAGCTCGGTGCCCTCCTGGCGGCTGTCGTCGAGGTTGTCGCTGACGTTGACGATCCCCTTCGGCTCCTGATCGGAGAGCGCCTCGATCCGTTCGGTCGTCTCCTTGTCGATGCTCCGGATGAACGCGACGATCGCCGGGTTCATCCCCTCGTGCACCAACGGGACCCGGGCCTTGCGCCCCACCAGTGCGAATGCGTCCTTGTCGACGATCCGGTACTCCATGCTGCCACTCCCTTCGACTGTGAGTCGGAAGGACATCCGGGGCTGGGCGCGCAGCGCCGCGCCCGTACGCCGGGCTTCTCCGGGCCCCACGCCGTGCACGGCGTGGAACGCCCTGGCGAACGCCTCCGCCGAGCCGTAGCCGTAGTGCACGGCGACGTCGAGCAACGTCCGCTCCCCCGCCAGCACGTCCGCACCGGCGACGGTGAGCCGACGCCGCCGGATGTACTCCGACAGCGGCATTCCGGCCAGTGCGGAGAACAGCCGCCGGAAGTGGTACTCCGACGTCAGCGCGATCCGCGCCAGCTCGGCCACCTCGATCTTCTGGTCGAGGTGACGCTCGATGTACGCCATGGCCTCGTTGAGCCGATCCAGCACCCGGGCCTCCTTCCCTTTCGAGCACCGACGTTAGGTCGCGGGGTCGGTCGCCCACCCGACATCCGATGCCCGCATCGGTCGGGTACGGCGGCACCGATAGCCCGTGTCGTAGCCTGGCGGACTTTGCTTCCCAAGGAGGTTGACGTGGCCGAGTATCCGCAGGACGTCGTGCAGCGCTTCCACGGCACCCCCGACCAGGTCGACGCCGGCCTGGTGGGCGAGCCGCCGCGGACGTGGGAGTCCGTCGTCATCGAGGACACCGCCCAGGAGGACGCCTATCTCCCCGCCCTGGAACGGCTCGGGTACCGGCTCGTCCTCCGGGAACCCTGGTGGCACGGACACCGGATGCTTCTCAGCCCCGCCGAGGACGTCAACCTGCACGTCTGGCCGCAGGGTGCGCCGGAGCCGATCCGGCACCGGCTCTTCCGCGACTGGCTGCGCGCGCATCCGCACGACCGGGAGCGGTACGCCGCGACCAAGCGCCGCCTCGCACGGGACACCGCGCACCGGCCCCGCGACTACAGCCTCGCGAAGAACGACGTCATCGACGAGATCTACGCGCGAATCTTCGCCGCCTGATGACCTCACGTCGACGGCGGTCGCGCGTAGATCTTGGACAGTTTCCGTTATCAGTTAACGGAAAGTGTCCAAGATTGGGCCGTGGGCCGAGGATGTGAGCCTGCCAGTGACCACCCGGGTTCGTCAGGAACAGTCGAAGCGGTACTCGAACGGCCTGGTGGGGCAGGCGGTGCAGACGAAGAGGTAGATCCCGCCGACGTCGCCCAGCATGAGCCCGGTGGGGTTCTGGATCGTCGACCACGGATGATCGTCGGTGGTGGCCGTCTCCCAACCGGCCATCGCCGGACGATCCTCTACCGGAATCCACCGCTTTTCGTCACCGCGGCTGAACTCCCAGCTGGCGACCGTCAGCAGATGGTCCATGAGCGATCCGCACCCGCAGACCGGCCATTCCGGAGACTGGGTCCAGCCGGGGTAACCGCCGACCTTGATCCCCGAGGCGACCGCCAGATCGCCTTCGTACTCCCAACCGGTCTCCTGCGCCACCCGCTTCATCGTGTCCTCGATCTGCGGCCACACGGCACGCGGGAGGTCCCAGCCCGGGTACTCGGTGACCCGCTCCGGGTCGAGCACGCACGGGTTGGGGACGTGCGCTGGATCTGACTCCACATCCGGTACGGGCATGTCATGAAGCCGGGCGCCGATATCGGCGCGGCGACGCCACCGCAGTGACGGGCGAGGTGACGTCCACGGGTCGTGGTCGAATGGGCACCACAACACCTGTAGGACGTCCGTGCCGGCCGGGAACGGCACTTCGGGCACGTCCTCGGCCAGCAACTGGACCACCGGCACCAGCGGTGCCGCCGGCTCACCCGGAGTGTCGAGGTAGTGGTCGCCCGGCTCCGGCCCGTCGCACATCGGCCAGGCTTCGTCGGCCGGCCACAGTAGCGGGCCGCCTACCGAACTCTGCTCCGCTGTCGGCGAACCCGGACGGGGATGCAACCGGACGGTCGTCCGCGCCAACGGCGCAACCGCCGGAAAGATCTGTGGCACGTCGATGGGGCTGGAGGGGGTGGTGTGCACGCCGCCGATCGTAGGAGGCGCGCGATCAGCGTGTTCAGCGCGGCGGCTGCTGCATGATCCAGGTGGGCACGGGCTCCGGCAGGAAGCCCGCCACCTCCCAGCCGGCCCGGCGGTACAGCTCGACGTTGCCCGGGTTGCTGGTCTCCAGGATCGCCGGCAGGCCCTCGGCGGCGGCACGGGCCAGGCCGGCCCGCATGACGGCACGGCCCCAACCGCGTCCGGCGCTGTCGGGGTGGGTTCCCAGGACGCCGAGGTACCAGAACGGGAACGTCGGCAGGGCGGCGTGCACGGCGTCGTCGTAGCCCTGGACGCGGGCCAGCACGTCAGCGGGGTAGTGAGCGGCGAGCCCGCCCGCCGGTGACCCGGTCGGCGACCCCGCCGGTGGCTCCCAGATGGCGACCGACGCACCCCCGCCGAGCGTCCAGATCGACGACTGGTGCACCCGCTTGTCGAAGAGGTGCCCGAAGAAGGTGGCGGCGTACCGCGGATAGGTCTCCTCGTCGGGGAAGAGGCACCGCAGGATCGGATCCTTGACGAACGCGGCGACCAGGGTACCAACCACCGCATCGCGGTCCGCCGGGGTGGCGATGGTGATCTCGGGCGTCATCACAGCAGTCGACACTATCCGAAAAGGCGCCTTGACCCTGACACGGTGGCGGACCGGAGACTGCCCCCATGGACCTCGATTTCTACCGTGGACACTCCCCCTACAGCGACCCCGGTCGGCACGGCGGGCTCCTCGACGCCGTGGCGTCCGACGTCCCCACAGTGGCGGCGACCGCCCGCAACGTGATCGTCCACTACCGGGCCGGCGGCGTCGAGCTGCCCGTCGACCGGCTGGACGAGGTGAACCGCCGCTGGGTGGACCGCATCCTCGACACCGACCAGTCCCGCTTTCCCCTGCCGCTAAGCGTTGCGCGCCCGGCCGTGGACCGGGTGGCCGGCTGCTGCCGAGACCACACACTGCTATCGGTCGCGATCCTCCGCCAGCACGGCATTCCCAGCCGCAGCCGGGTCGGCTTCGCCTCCTACTTCACCCCCGGCTGGCACCACGATCACGTGCTGCTGGAGTACTGGAACGGCGAACGCTGGGTCTGGGCCGACCCGGAGCTCGACCCGGCCGACGACCGGCGGTTCGACGGCTACGACATCGACCCGACGGCGGGGCTCTTCGACTCGGCAGCGCGGGTGTGGTCGGCGTACCGGGCCGGGACGATCGATCCGAACGTCTACGGCGTGGCCCCCGACGTGCCCGTCCACGGCGCCTGGTTCATCTACACCTACGTCCTGCACGAGCTGGCCCATCGGCAGAAGGACGAGTTGCTGCTGTGGGACAGCTTCGGCGCGATGACCGACGACCTCGCCAACGCCGACCTCACGCTCGCCGACGAGATCGCCGCCCTGCTGCTCGAAGCCGACGACGGCGACGAGGCCGCGGAGAAGGCGCTCGCCGACCGGTACGCGACCGACAGCCGTCTGCGTCCCGGCGCTCAGGTACGCAGCTTCTCACCGGTCTCCGGCACTGTGCGCACTGTCGATCTGCGCGTCAGCCGAAGGTGAAGGCGTACGCCTCGACGCCGGGCTGGCCGAACGTGATCTCCAGGGTCCGCTCCCGGACCGCGCCGTCCTGGCGGACGAGCTGGTAGAGCCGGCCGTCCTGGAGGACGCCGTTGCCGGCCTCGTCGATGTCGACGCCGTGTGCCGGGCCGGGGGCGTCACCGTCGAGCAGCACGCGGAACGGGATCGACGCTCCCGCCCCGGGGGCCAGCACGAGATGCGCGTCGCGGGCGTGGAACCGGAAGGCGATGCCGCCACCGGCCCGGTCCAGCACGACGTTCTCCGACCTGATCGTCCACTCCCCCGCCAACGCCCACTGGTTGAGGCCGAGGCTCTGCGGCACCTGGTAGGCGCGGCGTTCGTCGAGCGCGGGGTCGTTGGGCGACGCGAAGTGTTCGCCGCGACCGAAACCGAGGTACGTCTCGGGCGTGCGCAGGTTGGCCCAGTCGGCCTCCGCCTCCGGGCCGAGCCCCTTGACGGGTACGGGTTCCCGCTCGATGCCGAGCAGTTGCTGGAGCACCCGCTCGGACTGCTCGTAGCGTCCCTCGCCGAAGTGCTCGTCGCGGATGACGCCGTCGGTGTCGACGAAGTAGAGCGCCGGCCAGTAGTGGTTGTCGAACGCACTCCAGATCGCGTAGTCGTTGTCGACCGCCACCGGGTAGTCGATCGATCGGGCCGCCACCGCCCGCCGCACCCAGTCGACGTCGTGCTCGAACGCGAACTCCGGGGTGTGCACACCGATGACGACCAGCCCGTCATCGCGGTAGGCCTGCGACCAGGCACGCACGTACGGCTCCTGGCGCAGCCAGTTGATGCAGGTCAGCGTCCAGAAGTTGACCAGGACGACGCGCCCACCCAGGTCGGCGGGGCCGAGTGGCTCGGCGTTGAGCCACTCGGCCGCCCCGTTGAGCGGGGGCACGTGCACGGCCATCTAGCGCAGTGACCGGAAGGCGGTGCGAAGCTCCTCGGAGAAGATCTTCGGCTGTTCCCAGGCCGCGAAGTGCCCGCCCACGTCGAGCTTGTTGTAGTAGATGAGGTTGGAGTACGCCTGCTCGGCCCAGCTCCGCGGCGCCTCGTACAGCTCGTCGGGGAAGACGCTCACGGCGACCGGGACGTTGACGCCCTTGGCGGCGAAGAACGACAGCTTGTTCTCCGCGTACAGACGGGACGCGGAGACCGCGGTGTTCGTCAACCAGTAGAGCGAGATGTTGTCCAGGATGTCGTCGCGGGTGAGGCCCGCCTTGGCCCCGTCGAACACCTGCGCGATCAGGGCCAGACTCTTCGCGTCGTGGTCGAGCAGGAAGGACGCCAGACCGACCGGAGAATCCGCCAGCCCGGTCAGCGTCTGCGGACGTGTCGCCATCATGAGGGCGTAGGCGACGTGCTTCCAGACGTAGTTGGCTTCCTCGGCGGCACGCATTTCGTCGTCCGAGAGCCCGGATGGCAGCGAGCCCATGGCGTTGTTCGCGCCGGTGGTGTCGCCCTGGAACAGCAGGTCGATCTCCGGTGGGATGGCACCGGGCATGTTGGTGTGGATGCCGAGCAGTTCCGGAGGCGCCTGGATGCCCATCTGGTCGACGATGACCGCACCCCAGTCTCCGCCCTGCGCGACGAACCGGTTGTAGCCGAGCCGCTTCATCAGCTCCGTCCAGGCGGTCGCGATCTTCTGCGGGTTCCACCCCGACTCGGTCGGTTTGCCGGAGAAGCCGTGGCCGGGCAGCGACGGGATCACCAGGTGGAAGGCGTCCGACGCGCTGCCGCCGTGTGCGGTGGGGTCGGTCAACGGCTCGATGATCTTCATCTGCTCGATGATCGACCCGGGCCACCCGTGGGTGACGATCAGCGGCAGCGCGTCCTCGTGCTTCGAACGCACGTGGATGAAGTGGATGTCGACGCCGTCGATGGTGGTCATGAACTGCGGCACAGAGTTCATTCGTGCCTCGACCTTGCGCCAGTCGTACTCCTTCTCCCAATAGCGGGCGACGGCCTGAATGGTCGCGAGTGGCACGCCCTGCGACTGGTCGTCCACCGTTTCCTTGTCCGGCCAGCGGGTGGCCTTGATGCGCCTCTTGAGGTCATCAAGGTCGGCCTGAGGAATGTCGACCGAGAACGGCCGAATCTCCGTGGTGCCGGGACGAGTCTTGGTTTTGACAGCCATGCGTGTTTCCTCTCCGTCTAGGTGTGCGCCTCGCGAGGAGAAATCATGGGTGAAAGGCTCTGCCCGGACTTATGTGCCAACGATGGGCACGCCGCCGCCATATCTCGGAGCCTAGAACGCCGTACCGGTTGCTCGTGGCGATACGAGCAGCCCTCTCATCCGTCAGCTCCGGGGGCCGCGACGGCGTGTTCGGCGGCGCGACTGACCTGCTCCCAGCTCGCCCAGGTGTCCATCCGTCGGCGGGCGATGTCGAACGCCAGGTCGTACACCATGCTGCCGAGCAGGAGCCGCAGCGGCGGCTCGTCGCTGTCGACCAGTTGCAGGAGCGCCTCGGCGGCGAGCCGCGGTTCGCTGTCGATCGAGCCTTCCGCCCACTGGCGCTCCAGCTCGGCACGCAGTGGCGCGTAGGCGTCCATCGGGGTGGTGGCGCGCACGCTGGTGTAGAGGTCGGTCCAGTATCCGCCCGGCTGCACGATGCTGAGCTTGATGCCGAAGGCCGCCGCCTCCATCGCCAGCGCCTCGCTCATGCCCTCCAGGGCGAACTTGCTCGCGCTGTAGAGGCCGGTGCTCGGGAAGCCGCCGAGCGCGGCGATGCTGGAGACCTGCACGATGTGGCCGGACCGTTGGGCGCGCAGGTGCGGCAGCACTGCCTGACTGACCCAGAGCGCGCCGAAGAGGTTGACCTCGAACTGGGCGCGCGCCTCGGCCTCGGTGAACTCTTCGATCATGCCCATGGACAGGGTTCCGGCGTTGTTGACGACGATGTCGAGCCGGCCGAAGTGCGCGACGGCGGTGTTCACGGCGGCGATGACCGCCGCGCGGTCGGTCACGTCGAGGGTCAGGGTCAGTAGCCGGTCGGCGTACTTTTCGTCGAAGTCGGCCTGGGCGATGGTCCGGGCGGCGGCGACCACCCGGTCACCCCGGTCGAGTGCGGCGTCGGCGAAGGCGCGGCCCAGGCCGCGGCTGGCACCGGTGATGAACCAGGTACGCATGTGTTCTCCCAGCGTTTCAAGACGAGACGGTCCGTCTCGCGATGGACCGAGACTAGGCCCGTGACGTCGCCGCCGTCAAGACGAGACGGTTCGTCTCGTCCGCTGGTATCGTTCCGTCCATGACGCCCAACACGGCCCGGCGGAGAGAGACCTCCCGACGCGCCATCCTCACCGCGGCCTTCGACCTGCTCCAGGAAACGGGGTACGCGAAGCTCAGCATCGAGGGCATCGCCGCGCGGGCCGGCGTCGGCAAACAGACCATCTACCGCTGGTGGCCGTCGAAGGGCGCTGTCATCTTCGACGCCTTCCTCATGCTCAGCGAGGCCACCGAGGGTGGGCCGCCGGCGCTGCCGGACACCGGCGACCTGGCGGCGGACCTGACAGTGGTGCTGCGCGCGACGGTCGAGGAGATGAACGACCCCCGGTACGAGCAACCGATGCGCGCGCTGGCCACCGAGATCGCACTCGACCCCGAGCTGGCCGCGGCGTACGCCGAACGGTTGGACGGGCCGTTGAAGGAGGCGAAACGGCAGCGCCTGCGCAGCGCCCAGCAGGCCGGTCAGATCGCCGACGACGTCGACCTCGGCGTGGCGGTGGACATGATCTGGGGGCCGGTGCTCAACCGCTGGTTGCACCGCAGCGGGCCGCTCACCGCCGAGTACGCCGATCTCGTCGTCGCCACCGCCCTCAACGGACTGCGCCCCCGCCGATCCGGCGAGTGACGATCGGTGGGACGGCTTTGCGCTGCCACAGCACGGTGCGGCAACATCAGGCGCCGTGACGGCACCAGGCACGGCTCCCGACAACGACATCCCGGCGGCCGACGACGGCACGCCTCGGTCGAGTCGGCGGGTCAGACACTGGTTGGCCGGTGCCGGGGTCACCGCCCTGGCCGCCGTCCTGGGCATCACTCTCGCGGTCCGTGGTGGCGCCACCCCGGCCTGTGCCGCGCCGCCGTCGGGCAACGCCATCCACAAGGGAACCGCCAGCTTCTACGACGCGGGCCGCTCGGGTGGCAACTGTTCCTTCCCGGGTCCGCCGGCGGACCGCCTCTACGTGGCCCTCGGCGCATCCCAGTACTCCGGATCGGCGGCCTGCGGCAGCTACCTGGAGGTGAGCGGCCCGAAGGGCAAGGTCCGGGTCATGGTGATGGACCAGTGCGGCGGCTGCGGACCCAGCAAGATCGACCTGTCCACCGAGGCGTTCACCAGGATCGCGGACCGGTCGCAGGGCATCGCACGCGTGACGTACCGGGCGGTGGTGAACCCGCCGCTCGACGGAGGGATCACCTTCCGGATGAAGGGCGGCGCCTCGAAGTACTGGTTCGCGGCGCAGGTCGGCAATCACGGCAACCCGCTCCGCTCGGTCGAGGCGAAGGGACCGGGCGGCGGCTTCCGCAAGGCCGCCCGGCAGAGCGACAACCACTGGACCATCGAGGGCGGGATCGGCCCCGGGCCGTACAGCATCAGGGTCACCGACGTGTACGGACGCCAGGCGACCGCCACCGGCATCCGCATGGTCACCAAGCAGGTGCAACGCAGCACTGCCACCCTCGCCAGCGCCTCCCCCACGCCCAGCAACTCGCCCTCGGCCCCGCCGAGCCCCACCGTCGCGCCCGCACCGACGCCGACGGAGTCGGTCGCGCCGACGGCGACAGTCGAGGCGCTCGCGGGTGCTGCCGCTCCACTCGACCGCCCCCGCTGCTGATCGAGCCGTGGCGGCACGATCGCCAGCCTTGCCGCGGACGGGAAACCCGCTTCAGCGGAACACGCGCGCGACAAGCATCAGTAGCGCCCTGAGCAGCACCACTACGCGGTACACCGCGTAGACGATCCACACGACGAACATGCCGATGGCGCTGACGATCAGGGCGGGCCCCACGACTGTCGTTTCCTCGACCACCCAGCCGCCCGCGATCATCACTGTGACCACGACGCCGAGCAGCACGACAGCGCGTCCCACCCCCTTCGACGCCTGCCACAGGGCTGTCGCGTGCACGCGGGACGGCTGGGCTCCCGCTGATGGCCTGGCGGGCGAGGCGACGGATGTCGGTGCCTGCGACGCCAGTTCGTCGAGTTGCCGACCTGCGGCGCGGTCCCGTTCGTCGGCGGAGTCACGCAGGACCGCCTCCAGGGCACGCAGGTCGTCCCGATCGCGAAGCAGTCCGGTACGCGGATCAGCGAGGAGCAGCACGGGAACGGGAGGTTCCTCGTCTGCCGAGCGGGCCAGCACCCACGCTTCGCCGAAGCCCTTGAGCTGCCCCGGTTGCCGCACCGTGACGATCCCGGACACCAGGCTGATCCGGGGCGACTCCGGACCAGCACCGATGACGAGGTCGGTGCCGTCGATCCTCGCTTCGTCGTCGAGCAGGTCCCGGCAACTCTCGGTGAAGTGCCGAACGACAGTGGTGACGATGCCGACCACCACCAGGGACACGACCAACACGATGCCGCCGAGCAGCTCTTTGTGCTGTGTCGCCACGATGGTGAGCGACAGCAACGGGACGAGGACGAGCAGGTACCAGCCGACGAACAGCAGGGCCCTGCGCCGGTCCAGCCACCGCTTGAGCCGGGCACGGTCGGTCTGGTCCGGAAAGTGCCGCAGGGGAACACCGCTGGTCGGCGGGATCGGTGGCCGGAACAGGGGGTGGAAGCGCTCACCCGCCAGCAGCGCCAGGTCCCGCGTGAACTGGTCCTCCTTGTAGGCCACCTCACCGAGCTCGAACAGTTCGACGGCCGCCTGGCCGTCCACCGGGCTCTTCTCGGTCAGCGGGACGCCCAGGCTCACCCCGGCCGCAGGCACCAGGAGCAGACGTGGACCCCGCAGCATGCGTCGGACGGCGGTCGCGGGCGCGTCGGCGGTCGCGGGCGCGTCGGCGAGCACGACCGCGGCAACCTCGTCCCACAGCAGATGGCGGTTGAGCTTCGGAATCCGCACCGACAAGCCGTGCGAGTCGACATCGACGCGAAACGGCACCACCGCGTCGCGCACCAGCCGGCCACCTGTCGCCAGGCCGAGCGCCACAGCCGCCGCGCTCAAGAACAGGCCGACCCAGGCGATGTCCATTAATCCGTACGCGATACCGACAGCTCCGGCGAGCAGCAGCATCCCGAACACCAGGGGGACGAGACGGTCGAAGTACGGTCGCCGTACCTTCACCAGCTCATCGTCCAGCACGAGGTCAAGCCGGCGTCGCGACAAACGATGTGAACCGGCACGGGGCGACGGCATACCAGTTCAGGCCCAGTTGAGGCGGTGGCGCAGGAGGGACCGTTCGGCAGGGTTGGTGGCGAGGGCGAGGGCGCGTTCGTCGGCCGTCCGGGCCCGGGCGGTGGCGCCTAGGTCGCGGAGCAGCTCGGCTCGGGTGGCGTGGAACAGGTGGTAGTCGTCCAGTTCCCTGGCCAGGGCATCGACTTCGGCGAGCGCGACTGATGCTCCGCTGACGTAGCGCAGCGCGATTGCCCGGTGGAGCCGGGTGACCGGTGACGGTGCCAGGCGCAGCAGCAGGTCGTAGAGCACTGTGATCTGGGTCCAGTCGGTCTCCTCCCAGCTGGTGGCCTCGGCGTGGCAGGCGACGATGGCGGCTTGCAGCTGGTACGGGCCTGGCCTTTTCTGCGTAGCTGCTTGGGCGATCAGCCGGCCGGCGGCGGCGATGGCGCGCAGGTTCCAGAGAGATCGGTCTTGGTGCTGGAGCTGGATGATCTCATCGTGCCGGTCGAAGCGGGCGCTGGTTCGGGCTCGGTGCAGCCGGATAAGCGCTAGCAAACCGGCGACCTCCGGTTCGGTGGGCATGAGCTGATGCAGCAGAGCGGCGAGGAACTCGGCGTCGTCGGTCAGGTCGCGAGCTTGGGCCTGGTCACCGCCCGTGGACAGGTAGCCCTCGTTGAAGAGCAGGTAGATGACTGCAAGGACCTCGGTGAGCCGCGAGCCGAGATCGTCGGCCGACGGGATCCGGTACGGGATGGCCGCGTCGCTGATTTTCCGTTTGGCTCGGGTGATGCGCTGCCCGACGGTGCTCTCCGGGACGAGGAACGCTCGGGCGATCTGCGCGGTGGTCAGACCGCAGACCACCCGCAAGGTGAGGGCGACCTGGGCGGCCCGGGGCAGAGCCGGATGGCAGCAGGTGAAGATCAGCCGAAGCCGGTCGTCCGCTGGCGGCTCGACCGGCCACGCCACCAACGCCATCTTCCGGCGGTGGCGCTGCTCGCGGCGGAGCTGATCCAGACCGCGGCGACGGGCCACGGTGTACATCCACGCAGCTGGCCGGTCAGGAATCCCTTCGACCGGCCAGTGGGTCAGCGCAGCCTCGATGGCGTCCTGAACGAGGTCCTCGGCGGCGCTGAAGTCACCGACCAGATGCACCAGGGACGCGGCGAGCTGGCCCGCGTGATCGCGGACCACGCGGGCCAGCTCAGCGTACGTCGGTTGGCTCATCCGGCGATGGGGCGAATCTCCACCACGGGGCAGGCTGGCCAGGACTTGGCGACCCGCAATGCCTCGTCAAGGTTGGCCACCTCGATCTCGGCGTAGCCGCTGACGATCTCCTTGCCTTCCACGAACGGACCATCGGAAACCAGCGGCTCGCCCCGGTCCAGCCGCAGAGTGGTGGCGGTGTCCGGCGGCATCAGGTAGGCATGATGAGTGATCTTGTCATGGTGGTCGGCGAACCACTGCTGCACGCGGGCGTAGGCCCGGTTCCGCTCGGGCTCATCCATGGCGGCCAGGTCGGCGGCGAACTGCGGCGTGTCGACGAACATCAGCACGTACTTCATCGTTCCTCCAACGGCGGTCAACGGGACGAGGCGGGTATGCGCCTCCACCAACCAGACGACCAGCGAGGGTCCCAATCCGACAACCAGCCGAACTTGTTTCCGGGTACGTGTCAACACGGTCAGCGACGCCCCTCGTACCATCCGACGATGATTTCGGAGACCTTCGATGCGCGCGGCGGGCTCACCTACGTTGACCGCCTCGACGTCACCCGAGGCAACCCCCTCAGGGCCGTTCGACGGATGGCCTGGCCGACAGTGACGCTGCATGCCGACGACAGGAGGCTGACCTTCACGTCGCGTTCCGGATCGGACACCCTGGAGCAGTTCAACGTGGCGGCGCTGGCGCACCATCCGTTCTACCGACGGTTCCCGCTGCCGGCGACCGCCGTCTCCTTCGACGTCGAGGGACGCGACCAGATCCTGCTCTTCTGGACTCCCCGCGCGGGCGCGGTCCTGCGTGCACTCGACAGGCTGGGCTGGGACGCCGAACAGCCCGAGCCCTGGAACCCGTACGTCTGAGCCGGTGGTCGTGCGGTAGCCCGCGGCCCTGCGACCCGTCTTCGTCACCGTGCGGAGCGACGCCTGTCGGACGAGTACGGACTGTCACGAAAGAGAGAAGGGACACCCTCGGAGGCCCGTTGACATGCGTTTCGAGCGAGTGACAGCGTTGTCATCGACTCATTTCCTCCATTTGAGACGAGGAGCGCATCTTGCTCTATCGGAACTCACCCCGCCGCAGCGCGACAGCAGCCGCCGCCGTCGGCATTCTCATCACGGGGCTGGCGCTCGCTCCGTCCGCGCCGGCCCAGGCGAGCCGCCACCGGGCGCAAGACGGAGCCGTACGGTCGGGTGACGCACGCTTCGAGGTGCTGTCCCCGACCCTGATCCGCACCGAGTACCAGAAGGACGGCAGGTTCACCGACGCCGCCACGTTCAACGCCATCGGACGCGACGATTTCCCCCGCACGCGTTTCACGAAGCACGTCGACAACGGCTGGCTCACCATCGACACCGGCGCGATGACGATGCGTTACCGGGTCGGCTCGGGCGCGTTCACCGCCGACAACCTCACCGTGCAGCTCAAGACCGGCAAGCAGGTAGTGCAGGGCCAACCCTGGGCCGGCCACACCGCCCCGACCTGCGCGTTCGGCGCGCTCTGCGAGGCCGAATCGCTGCAGTTGAACGGCCCCGGCGTGGCCACCGACCACCAGGGATTCACCGGACGCGGCTTCGCGGCCGGCTTCGCCTCGTCCGGCGACTCGATCACGTTCGCGCTGGACGCTCCCGAGGGCGGCACGAAGCAGCTCGCCGTCCGCTACGCCAACAGCACCGGCGGCGACGGCCAGAACGTGGACCGCACCCTGACTGTTCAGGTCGACGGCGACGCCGGCCACACGCTGACGCTGCCGCCCACCGCGAACTGGGACACCTGGGGCCTGGCCACCGTGCCGGTCGACCTCACCGCGGGCCGGCACGAGATCAGCGTTGTGCGGGGTCCCAACGACTCCGGCAACGTGAACGTCGACAGCCTCGCGGTGGTGAACCCGGGTGATTCGTTCCCGGCGCCGACCCCGCCCCAGCCGCAGCCCCTGCGGTTCGGCACGTTGGGAGAGGCCGAGACCGGCGCGCTGACCGGCGGCGCGAGGCCCGCGAACGACCACAACGGCGCATCCGGTACGGGATTCCTCGCCGGCCTGGAAAGCACCACGTCCGCCGACACGCTCACAGTGAATGATGTGCCGGCCGCCGGTGACTACCAGGTGCAGATCCGGTACGCCAACGGCCAGGCCGGCGCCCAGCCGAGCCAGACGCGCACCATGTCGGTCACCGCGGGAACCGCGGCGCCGGTCATGGCGACCCTTCCGCCGACCAGCGGATGGGACTACTGGAACACCGTCTCCGTCCCGGTCCACCTCAACAAGGGCACCAACACAGTGACGCTGGGCTGCCCCACTGACGCCAGCTGCAACGTCAACGTGGACACGGTCGCCATCACGAGCAAGGGCTCCCCGCTGCTCGCCCCGCACGCGCCGCTCGGCGGCTACCGCCGGGGCCTGGACGGCGTGACCGGTCCCGCCCTCACCGCTCCGGGCCTGCTCTACCAGGACGGCTGGTACCTGCTCGACGACTCGGCCTCGGCCCTGAGCACCACCAAGCCCCGGCCCGCCGCCGAGCAGGACGGCTACGTCTTCGCGTACGGGCAGGACTTCACCCGCGCCCTAAAGGACCTGTCGACCCTCACCGGGCCCACGAAGCTGCTGCCGAAGTGGGCGTACGGCGTGTGGTACTCCGAGTACTACGACCGCACCGCCGCCGAGTTCCAGAACCTGGTGACCCGGGCCAAGGCCGAGGGTGTCCCGCTGGACGTGCTCGTCCTCGACACCGACGTCAAGGCGCCGGACAAGTGGAACGGCTGGAGCATCGACCCCACCCGCATCCCCGACCCGAAGGCGTTCTTCGACTGGGCCAAGAAGCAGGGCCTGCACACCGGCATCAACATCCACCCGAGCATCCTCGGCTCGGACCCGAAGTTCGCGCAGGCGCAGGCTACCGCGAAGGGCAAGCTCCAGCGCGTCGGCTGCAACGGCGGCCCCGACTGCTACGCGTTCGACTTCGGCGACCCGGACCAGCTCACTGCGTACATGCAGCTGCACGACGGGATGATCCCGAAGGGCACCAAGGGCCCGGACCTGTGGTGGCTGGACTGGTGCTGCGACAACACGAAGTCCTCGCTCGCCGGGGTGACCGGTGACGCGTGGATCAACCAGCAGTACGCCGACAAGACCGGCTTCGCGTTCTCCCGGGCGTACGGCTCGTTGCAGGCCGGCGGCTACAGCAGCCCGACCCCGGTGTCGACCGGACCGTGGGCCGACAAGCGCACCACGCTGCACTTCACCGGCGACACCACCTCCGACTGGTCAACGCTGCAGATGGAGGTCGGCTACACGCCGGGCGAGTCGGCAGCGACCGGGCTGGCCGCCGTCAGCCACGACATCGGCGGGCACACCGGCGGCCTCCAGGAGCCGGGCAGCGAACCCGGCAGCACCAAGCTGCCCGACGACCTCTACGCCCGGTGGGTGCAGTTCGGCACGTTCCAGCCGATCGACCGGCTGCACTCCAACCACAGCGACCGGCTGCCCTGGCAGTACGGCCCGGCGGCGAACGCGTCGGCCAAGAAGTTCCTGAACCTGCGGGAGAAGCTGCTGCCGTACACCTACGCCGCCGCCAAGGAGGCCACCCGCACCGGTACGCCCATCGTCCGCTCGATGTACCTGGCGTACCCGAATGAGCAGGCCGCCTACGCCACCGCCGGTTCCCAGTACCTCTACGGACCGGACTACCTGGTGGCACCGGTGACGACGCCCGGCACCACCGCCACCACGTCGGTGTGGTTCCCGCCGGGCAACAGCTGGACCGACATCTTCACCGGGAAGACGTACCGGGGCGGCACCACGCAGAACATCACCACCACGCTGGACACCATGCCAGTGTTCAAGAAGCACTGACGTTCCAGGGTTCCGAACGCCGGCCGGGTGGGGGCAACAACCCACCCGGCCGGCGTCCTCTGGTTCAACGTCCGTGGGACCGACGGGCCCGCGACAACCAGCCGAGGAACCTGGCGTGCAGCGCGGCCAGGTCCGGACGCAGCCCCAGGCCGTACATGTCGTCGGTCGCCTCCTGCATCGACGCCGCCAGGTAGAACGCCAACGCGATCGAATGACCGTAGAACTCGGTCACGAGCGCGAGCTGGGCCGGACCACACGGCCAGGGCGCGGCGCAGTTGCGGCACAGCCACGCCGGGCGCATCGGCAGGTGCGGGATCATCCGACCCGCACCGGACGTCGCGGGCGTCTGGTCGGCAGGGCCTGCATCCGCACACCTGCGCGCCGCACGTACAACTCGCGGTGCGCGAGCGCGTCGCCCGCCGCGTTCAGCTGGTAACCCTCAATCCAAACCCAACCGTGGTACGTGTGCCGCTCGGGCAACTCGCGGATGACGCGTACGAAGATCGGGCGCAGAAACTGCACGCTCGCCGCGGTGGTCAGGTGGATGACGTCGCCGGCCATCATCGTCCCAATCACCGCGACCCCCGCCAGATGGTCCGCTCAGCTGATTCCTCTTCTGACATGCCCCGAACCTGTCAGGCGCAGCAACCGCCAATCCATCACAGCGAGTAGTAACCGAGCAGATAACTTTCATCCACGTTGGATGTCGATCAGTTCCGGCTATATGACCACCGGATAAGCTGACCACCACCCCAGGATTGGGAAGGAGCCACACGAATGAGCGTCAGGGCAGCCACAGCGTTCACCGCGCCTCCTTCACTCTGGGACACCACCGACATGATCGACGCTTTGGCCGCCCGCGACATTGCACGCGTCTTCCGCTTGGTCCAGCGCGCAACCCGCGCCAGCCAAACCCACCTCGGCGTTGCCACGGGCCTCAGTCAGGCTCAGGTCAGCGAGATCATCAGCGGTACCCGTCGGGTCAGCAGCATCGACGTACTAACCCGCATCTGCACCGGCCTTGCCATGCCCGGTCATGCGCGGATGACACTGCTTCTTGGTGAACAACCATCCCAGGCAACGCCCCGTCCTGGCGGCGACGCTGGCAACCACGCACGGGTAATGTCCGCGCAGGCAGGATGGGCCGACCACTGCCGGCCGGTCGACGAAGATGCCCGGAGGTGGTACTCCGACGTCACCGCGATCTACTTGAGCCGGTCGGAGTTCACCGCGAAGATGCCACCACACGTCCTCTTCGACGACGCTACGGACATCCGGGCCGCCGGCCTGTCGCTCAACATCCTCTGCCAGCAGTATGCCGACAACCAACTCCTCAAACTCCTGGCCGCCGGCACCCACCTCCGCTGTCTGTTTCTTGACCCTGCTGGCGACGCAATTAGGAGGCAGGAGCGTGAGGACGGCTATCCAGACGGTCACCTCAGCGCGCTCACCGAACTCAACATCCAGAATCTCGCCGGGCGCATCCGCAATCGGCTTCCGGCCGACGCCCAGGAGCGCTTGGCCATCCGCGTGTACGACGAAACCATCCGCGTCAACGTGCTCCTGATTGACGACCGGCTCTGCGTTGTCCAGCATTACCTACCGCAGATACGCGGAGTTGACTCCCCGACGATGGTCGTCGAGCGCACCGCTATCACTCCCGGCCTCTACACGGTGTTCGACGGGATGTTCACCTCGCTGTGGGAACGCAGCCGCGACATATGAGCAACTTTGCGCACCTTCTGCCCCTGGCAAACGAGGCTGTCGACCTGGCGCATCACCTCATGCGGACCCTCCGACCTGGCACTCTTACCAGCAAGGGTGACCGCGACATGGCGTCCGAGGTGGACTACGCCATCGAACAACAGGTCCGCGAACTCCTGGCTGCCAGGGCACCCGACATCGGCTTCCTCGGCGAGGAGCACGGCCTGAGCGGTGATTCCACGGAACTCATGTGGGCACTGGATCCGGTAGACGGCACCGTCAATTTCGTACACGGCTCACCCCTGTGCGCTATTTCTCTCGGCCTGATCCACAAGAAAAAGTCAGTCCTAGGCATCATTGATCTACCATTCCTGGGCGCTCGTTATCAGGCCGCCGAAGGGTGCGGTGCTTTCGCTAACGGAGAGCGCATCCATTGCAGTCAGACAGAAGATTTGCAAGATTCCGTCGTCGCTATTGGAGACTACGCTGTAGGAACTGATGCGGTAGCCAAAAATGTCCAGCGGCTTGCTATCACGCACCAACTAGTGCGGAATGTTCAACGAATACGCATGCACGGATCGGCGGCAATCGACCTGGCATGGCTCTCCCACGGCAAGATCGATGCTTTCATCATGCTGAACAACAAGCCATGGGACACGGCTGCGGGCGTCGTGATCGCAAGAGAGTCCGGCGTCCAGTTGGTCGACATCGACGGAGCGCCACACTGTGCAGACTCCACTGCGACGGTCGGCGGAAACGATCGGGTTCTTCCGCGCGTCCTCGCGCTCGTCCAGCAAGCTCTCTCTTCCCCGCAAGCTCACTGATGTGTGCGTGACCACCCGGAATGAGAGATCGGAAGCCGACCCGATCGCCACGTCGAGGCCGGTGCAGCCGATCAGAACCGCTCCCCGGCCAACCGCTACCGGGCGATCCCGCAGGGAAAGCTCGCAGCCCCGATCGAGGCCGGTGGGCGACGGACGAGTCGACCTGTACGCCGGATTAAGATCAAAAGATCGCCCTGACCAGTAGCGCCATCGACCAAGCAAGCCGTCAGGCCGTCGCTAGGCCGTCATAGTTCGGATAGCCACGACAGCGCCCAACGCGCCTCGGCAACTTCCCAGCGGGGATGCCAGACGCTAAGTCAGCGCGGCAGCTAGTTCAAGTGCCTGCGCCCGCACACCTGGGTCCTCTAGCCAAAGCTGGATAAGAACATTCACAACGAATTGCTCATTTAAGCCGATTCGGCTAGCCAGGTAACGCGGCCAGTATTGATGCGGCAGGAAATCATGTCCATCAAGAGCAGCGAGCAGTGAATCCGAACTGCGCCCCAAGGCCGCCGCAACGGCCACGTGCTCTTTCAAAGCGAAACCGAAAAGCTCTTGCTCTGGATCAGCCTTACCGGGCAGGACCAAAAGACCCGGAGAATCCTTTAACTGGTGACGTTGGTCGGCATCCAACACTCCAACGACTCGAACTCGCGCCGAACGCGAAAGTATACGCACGCCTGCAATCACATTACTTTCGCCATCAACCTCAACGATCTCAATTCCCGCAAGCGGAACGTTTAGGCAGCCGAAGATGCCAGATAGCACTGCGCCCGCCAAAGCATCCTCGACGAGAGCAAGCGTCTTGACGGCCTCCTCTATTCCTACAACTCGGCGCACCTCCTCTAGAGATTCAGGCTGCACTAACCGAATTTTTCCACTAGAACCGCGGACACACATTCGCACATTCTCTACAGGGAACCGAGAGAGCACCTGCGGGGAATGCGTAGCGACGACAAGCTGAATCTTTCGCTCAAGGGCACGGCGAGCGACCTCATCAATGAAGGGACGATGGCCCCGTAAAGCCAAGAACGACTCTGGCTCATCTAGCAAGTAGAGGCAGCCGGGTGAGAGCCGACCCTGCTCCCAAAAGACCTGATAAACCCATAATTCACCTAGGCTGAAAGTTCCACTGTCCGCCTTTCGTCCGCCACTGGTCGTGGTCACATACGGTCGATGAGCAAACCAGTCATTCTCGTCCCGCGAGTCTACAAGGATTGTACTCTCGACAACAGACTCGTATTTCCTGCCCAAGATACCGGCCAGCGCCACTCGCTCACTCTTTTTATAGTGGCGCTCACGGATGACCGTGGTCCCATTCCACCCGAAGTTCTGAAAGTACCAGTTGAAGACGCTAGCCAGTTCGGCGACACTGTTGAAAGCCGGCCAAAAATCTACTTTCAACCGCTCCTCCCAAGCAGCAGCGCGAACACCTTCGTGCGCCGAGAGATCCACAGTTTGGCTTATGAGTTCACCTGCCACCGACATCGTGACTTCAATAACTCCCGTTACGGGATCAATGCCCGGGTCGCCATATTTCCGGCCCCCCACGAAGGGCGGGATATCGCTATTAAATCCAAATACGCTTTCAAGAAGGCGGAGCATTAGCGTTTTTCCAAGGCCATGCGACCCGACGATGCATGTCGCCGTGCCAAACGAGATCTCCTGTTCCTCAAAGATCTCCGATTCAACAATCCGAATCGATTTCACCTGAATCGGGGTACTTGTCGACAAAAGGCGCCGCCACACCTGAGCACGTGCGTCTTTCATGTCAGCGAGACTCATGGCAACACCCTGCCAGAGCCGGCCGAACGAGGCAGCCTGCCAACACACTTGAAAACGAGACGTTCCCGCATCAACGGAGCATCTCGTCGATCGCCTTCCGGGTGCGATCCTCGCTTGCGGGCATCAGGTGTGTGTAGACACGGAGCGTGAAGCCCGGGTCGGAGTGGCCGAGGTACGAGGCGAGGGCCTTTATGCTCTCCCCCGCGTCGAGCAGCACCGAGGCGTAGAAGTGGCGCAGCGCGTGCATCCCGGTCGCCCGGGTCGGGACGATGCCGGCCGCCCTCACCGCCGGCCGCCAGTTCTTGTCGTCGAAGGTGGCCCGCTTGATCGCACCCCAGCGGGTGGTGGTGAAAAGCAGCGGCACGCTCACCCGCTCGTCGCTGAACGGGTCTTCCCACGGCAGGGTGATCGATAGCGGGTCGTACCTCTCGACGTGCTCCTTGAGCGACTTAGCCACCGAGTCAGGCAGCGGCACACGGCGGTCCCGATCGTTCTTGGGCAGGCCGAAGACCAGCCGGGAGCGGACCACCTTGACCTGCCGGACGATGTGCACCCAGCCCGAGTCGAGGTCGACGTTGTCGATGCCCAACCCGAAAATTTCCCCTTGCCGCATGCCGCAGCCGGCGCCCAGGTCGACCATCGGGCGGTACCGCTCCGCGAGGCAACCGCGGATTGCCGAAACGTCGTCAGCCCGCCACGGAACGACGCGACGTTGCGCCGGCCGAGGCGGCTTGACCGACTTTGCCGAACACGGGTTCTTCGCGATGCGTTCGTCGTCGACCGCCGCGCCGAGGATGGTCCGCAGGTGGGCGAAGACGACGGCCCGGGTCGCCGGAGCCAGCTTGCCGACCATCCCGGCATCCCACTCGCGGATGTGGCCCGGCTTGATCAAGGCACCGCGCTCCGCGCGGTGCGGGGCGGCAAGCCCGGCCGGCGGTGAGCCACCGACAGCCGCCGGGGCACCGCCCCCACAGTCTGATCTCAGCTCAGCGCGATTTCGTCCGGGAAGCGCTCATGAAGCGAGGCGACCGCATGCCGCAGGCAGTACTCAAGACTGTGGCCGTCGACCCTGATCGCGGCACCATCGAGCCGCTGACCTGAGATCACCACAGTCCAGGGCTTACGCTCCCGCTCCCCGTCAATCTTGACCAGCCCGACCAGACCCATCTCCCCCAGGTGCTCCAGCAGCTCCGGCACGCACTCATCCCACCTCATCCACGAATGGGACCACCAAGACCGCTACGGAAGCCAACGGGGTCGGCCTGGTCGTGCGTCAGGGCTTCCGTCTGCCGCGCCAGTCCAACCCCGGGACTGGCTTGCCACCGGATCACTGGGTCGCGGCACCAGCTCCACCGCCAGGACGTGCCCAACCCCTCCCCCACAGCCGCCGGCCCTACTCCAGAACCACAGAGCGCCGGCCCGGAGAGGCCCCACGACGACACAGCCCGCGCGATCCGAGGCGAGGCCGGACTGAGCCAGCACTCAGGCCGCCTCCAGGCCGTCCCAGGCCGTGGCCAGGCCGTCAAACGCCACCCAACGATGACCAAGGTCAACCAACGGCACCCAATAAACGACCAGCTCAGAGCCTTGATCGAGGCTCTGAGCTGGTGGGCGACGGACGAGTCGACCTGTACGCCGGATTCTGTGCGCGGCGCGTACCCCGAGGGGTTTGCGCCGGCGGCGGCCATCCATCTCGGCCTGCCGTTGCCGGCAGGCTCCAGCGGCCTACCCGCAGACATCGGGCGGGCAGCCCTCAAGCGTCTGCGCCGGGTCGTCATCTTGCGGTGACGGCCCTTGCTTGGCCTTGCTCCGGGTGGGGTTTACCGAGCCACCCCGGTCACCCGGGGTGCTGGTGGGCTCTTACCCCACCGTTTCACCCTTACCGTCCCCGTTGGGGTCGGCGGTCTGTTTTCTGTGGCACTGTCCCGCGGGTCGCCCCGGGTTGCCGTTAACAACCACCCTGCCCTGTGGAGTCCGGACGTTCCTCGGCGGCGGGCCGAAGCCCGCCGACGCGGCCGCCCGGTCGACTCGTCCGTCGCGCTCTCATCCTAACGAGCCCGGGCCTACCTCCATTTCCGCCCCGGCTGCGGCGTGCCCCGTTACCAGTCCGACACCAGCAGCTCCCCGAAGATCCGCTCACCGCCGGCAGGTTCGCTTAATTGCGTGGAGGTGAGCAGGCCACCGGTGCCGTCGAGCACCCGCAGGGTGACGGTGCTTCCGACCGGCAGGGTCAGCAGCGCGGCGCCGCCGCGTACCGGGGCGCCCGCACGCACCTGGCCGCCCGCGACCGCCTCGACCCGGGCGGCCTTTCCCACCGGCACGACCAGCAGGCGGTCGGTCGGCACGGTGCGGCTCCCGGAGCGGGCGGTCACCCGCACCGCCGCCAGGTCGTCGGTAGAAGCAATTCCGGTGGCGACCAGTTCGGCCTGCTGTCCGCCGGTCGTCGGCGTCTCCGTGTCATCGTGGGCCTCCTCCCGGTCGACGGCCGTCAGCGGCAGGGAGAGTCTTTCGCCCACTCCGATCTGCAACAGCAGCGGTCCGGCGCCCGGCCGGCCGACGAGCACCGATTCGGTCTCGTCGTCGGGGTCGAGCCGCCCGGCCCACCTGATCACCGGCTGGGGCGCAGTGAGATCGCTGATCTGGGTCAACGTCCGGTACGCCCGGCCGGCGTCCCGGGGCACCCGCCAATCCGCGATCGTCGGGGCCGGTGACGGTCGGGCGTCCGGCGGCAGGTCGGGGTCGGCAGGAGTCTCGCCGGTCGCTGCGAGCAAGGGGGCGATCGGCCGCTGCTCGCGTACCTGTCCGTCGCATCGGACCCGCCACCAGCCGGGCTGCGCACCGGTTCGGGTGGACCGCTGGTCGAGCAACAGCCAGTCGCCGTCGGAGGACGGCTCCCAGTTTCGGCGCACCTCGCCCCCGGAGACCGACGCGGAGCGGCTGTACGACACGTCGCAACCGGTCGGTCCGAGACCTAGCACCCACTGCTCCTGGTCGCCGGGCAGGCCCGACCTGCCGGTGAGCACGGTGAACGGGTTGATGCGGTCATTGGCCTCGCCATCGGCGGCCAGCAGACTGCGCGGTGACGCCCCGACGGGGGCCTGCCGGGTCACCAGCGCCGCGTGGGTGTCGGAATGGAAGGCGAGCACCACCCGCCGGTAGCCGGCGGAGTCGTCCGCGTAGAGCAGCTTCACGTCGGGCAGGTCCGCAGAGACATGGAGGCTGTCCCGCTCACGGTCGAAGAGGCGGGTCACCTGGGCGGCGAAATCCCGGTCGTCCGCGAGGCTCCCCCGGGTCGGTGAGTTGATCAGTCGCCAGGTCCACGGTGAGTCGACCGGGGAGCCGTGCAGGACGAGCGACGGGTCGTGAGGTCCGTCGGAGTGCCCGCCGACGCCGAGCACCGTCGGGCCGACCAGCGCCGTCGCCAGGAGCGCGGCCACCGCACCGCCACGGCCAACGACGCGGTGCCACCGGCGCCGTCGGGCCTGCCGCACCAATCGGGTGTACGGGTCGGCGTCGGGTACCACCGTCTCGGCGATCGCCGCCAGCCGTACGCGCAGCTCGTCGACGCTCATGCCCGCTCCCCCACCAGCTTGTTCGACACCGTTGCGGAGCGGTGGCCCGGGCTGCTGAGCACGTTCCGCAGCCGGGCCAGCCCTCGCGCGGACTGACTCTTCACCGTCCCCACCGAACAGCCCATCGCCTCGGCCACCGTCGCCTCCGACAGGTCCTCCCAGTACCGCAGCACAAGCACGGTGCGCATCCGGATCGGCAGCCGGTCCAGTGCGGCGAGCAGTTCGTCACGGACGACGACCGCCTCGGTGGCATCCGCGGCCGCTCGGTCCGGGATGACCGAGATCAGCAGTTCGCGCAGTCCGAGCCGCCGCCACCGGCTGTTGCGTTCGTTGACCATCGCCCGGCGGACGTACGCCATCGGCTCGTCGACGCGACGCCAGTGCCGCATCACCTTCAGCAGCGCCTCGTGCACGAGATCCTGCGCCGCGTCCCTGCTGCCGGTGAGCAGGTACGCGGTGCGCAGCAGGTCGGGATAGCGAAGCTCGACGAACTCGCGGAAGTCCGCGTCATCCACCAGCCGACCCCCCGTCGTGACCAGGCACGTGTCATTCCTCTCGTCGTCCGTCACCCGCAATGACGCGACGGCGTCCCGAAAGGTTGAGCGCACGGGCGGCGTACTAGCCTCGGGTCGTCATGGATCTCTCCCACGCCGCGCTGCTGCTCGCCGCCGGTCTCGCCGCTGGCACTGTCAACGCGGTGGCCGGTGGCGGTTCGTTGATCACCTTCCCGGCGATGATCGCGATCGGGTTGCCCCCGGTGCCGGCGAACGTCAGCAACTCCGTCGCCGTCTTCCCCGGGTATCTGGCCAGCGTGGCGGGCAGCCGGCAGGACCTGCCGCGCCCTCGCGCGCTGGCCACGCTGGTGCCCACCACCATCGTCGGCACGATCCTCGGGGCGTTGCTGCTGCTGGCCACTCCGGCCCGCGCGTTCGAGCTGGTCGTACCCTTTCTGGTCCTCGGCGCGACAGCGGTCCTGGCCTTCCAGGACCCGCTGCGCCGCCTGGTCGGTCACCCCCGGGACCTGTCGCCGCGTCGGCGGACTGTCGCGGTGCAGACGATGGTCGCGCTCGGTGCGGTGTACGGCGGTTACTTCGGCGCGGCGCTCGGGGTGATGCTGGTGGCCGGGCTGGCCCTGGTGCTGGACGCGACACTGGCCCGGGTGAGCGCGATCAAGAATCTGCTCTCGGCGGTGGTGGGGTTGACGACGCTCGTGGTGTTCGCCCTGTTCGGCCCCTTGAACTGGGCGGCCGTCGCGGTGGTCGCGCCGGCCACCCTCGTTGGGGGGTACGCGGGCGCCCGGCTCGTCCGCCGGCTGCCGGCGGTGGTGCTCAAGACGGTGATCGTGGTGTTCGGTACGACGATCGGCCTCTACCTGCTCTGGCGCGCCCTGAACTGACCCCACCTGCCGCCGCTCAGTAGGTCTCGCCGACGGGCTCGTGTTCGGTGTCGGCGGCGGCGCGGTTCCAGCGGGACCAGAGGACGCGTTCGCCGTAGTCGGCGGCCATCAGGTGGGCGAAGGCCAGGTAGACGAGCACGCCGACGGCGAGCACTCCGAAGCCGACCCAGAACGGCAGCGACAGCGACTGCTCGGCGAGCTTGCCGGAGATGATCGGGGCCGGCGCTGCGGCGCCCCAGCGGACCAGGTTGAACGCGCCGGTGGCGACGCGCCGGTCGTTGGACCCGAGGCCGAGCGCCAGGTCGGTGAGGTTGGCGTTGGCCAGCCCCATGCAGAGTCCGGCGACGACCAGCACCACGAGCGCCTCGGCGGTGCTGGTGGAGGTGGCGAAGAGGACCATGCAGACCAGCAGCCCGGCGATGGCCACGCCGACGGTCTGTACCGCGCCGATGCGGTGGGCCAGCCGGTGGCCGATCACCATGATGCCGGCGGCCAGGCCGAGACCCCAGCCGGTGAAAGCGAGCCCCAGCGGGATGACGTCCAGGCCGAGGAAGAGCGGCGTGTAGCCGAGCACCACGAAGAACACGAAGTTGTACGCGGCGGTGACCACGCAGAGGGCGATGAACGCCGGCCGGCGGTAGGTGGCGAAGATCTGGCGGACGCGTACCGGGGCTTGGCGGTTGGTGGGCTCGCGGAGTTTGCGGGAGGCCACGCCGAGGGCGAGGACCATGAAGACGCCGCAGACGAAGAACGGCAGCCGCCAGCTGACCTCGCCGAGCAGGCCACCGATCAGCGGTCCGACGGCGAAGCCGAGGCCGAGGGCGGTTTCGAAGAGGCCCACCACCCATTCCCGGTCGACGGCCAGGTTGACCAGCACCACCATGGCGGTGGCGAAGAACATCGCGTTGCCCAGCCCCCAGACGCCGCGCAGCACGGAGAGCTGCACGATGTTGTCGCTGAACGAGGCGAGGATCGCGGCCAGGCCGACCACTGAGACGCCGGTGATGAGCACCGGCTTGAAGCCGAGCCGGCCGCTCGCGAGGGTCGCCGGGATCATGCCAAGGGCCATGACCGCGATGTACGCGGTGAACAGCAGCTCGACCTGCCAGGCGGTGACCCCGATCGCCTCGCCGATGGCGGGCAGGATCGGGTCGACGACGGCGATGCCGGCGATGGCGAGGAAGGCCACCAGCGTGGTGGCGTAGATGGCACTGCGGTTCGGTTCGGAACGCCGATCCACTCCGACTCCTCAGATAGCTGTATCGTACAGGTACTTATTCTGTATCATACAGCTATGAGCGACGACCACGACGAGAGCACCCTCGGCCGGATCGAGACCGAGGTGGCCCTGCTGATGCGCTTCGGCGAGGCCACCCGGCGGGCCACCGGCACCGCCGAGCACCGGGTGCTGGACCGCGCGGCGTACGTCATCCTGCGCCACCTGGCCGACGCCGGCCCGCAGAACGTCTCCGCGCTCGCCGCCCGACTCAACCTGGACGGCTCGACAGTCACCCGACAGGTGTCAGCGCTTCAGCGCGATGGCCTGATCACCCGCACCCCGGACCCGTCCGACGGCCGCGGCACCGTCATCTCCCCCACCCCGGCCGGTCTGCAACGGATGGCCGCCGTCCAGGCCGCCCGCACCCGGCTCTACGGCGACATGCTGGCCGACTGGACCACCGAGGACCGCGCCACCCTGGCCGCCCTACTGGGCCGCCTCAACCAGGCCCTGATAAACCGCAACCGCCCCCGCTAACCCCGCCAGGTGGCGTGGCTCCCGTCACCGAATGCGCATCCGCCGGCCACCACCACGCTGCGCGGCGAACCAGGTCGCGACAGCCCCCTCCACCGCCAAGATCGCGCAAGATCCTTGTTGTAGTGGCATCCCGCGCGGTCCGACACCACTACAACAATGATCGAGCATGATCTTGGCGGCGAAGCCGGCAAAACCGCCCGGCCGCCGGAGCCGCCAGCCCACCAGGCCCCGCCACGGCCACCGGGCCCCGCCACGGCCATCAAGCCCCGCCACGGCCACCAGGCCCCGCCACGGCCATCGGCGAGGCCAGGCGGCGCCTGAATCGTCTACGACATCAGCTCGACAGCCGATCCCGCGCAACCTGAGCAAGCGGCTGCCGGCGGAGACACCACACGGCCGCCACGGCGGAACAGGTATGCCCGGGCACCGACCGACGTCGGCGCCCGGGCGTACCTCAGGTCACGCGACCGGCTCGCGGGCCGAGTCGGCGTCGCGGTCGGGGCCCGGGGTGACCCGTGGGTCGCCCTCGTCGGCGAAGTAGTCGTCGGGCTCGGTGCCGTCGACTCCTTCCTCGACCTTCGCGGCCCGCAGCGCGAGCGTCACCAGCGCCGCCACGGCCAGGTTGACCGCCACCGCCACGATGCCGACGTAGATCGTCCGGGTGGTGTCGAACCCGAACTCCGACAGCGGGAACGCCGAGCCGCCGAAGTGCTTCCGGGTCGGGCTGGCCACCTGGTAGAGCATCCACATGCCCAACCCCATGCCGGCCACCCAGCCGACGATCAGGCCGGTGCGGTGGAACCAACGGGTGTAGAGGCCCAGCGCCACCGCCGGTAGCGTCTGCAGGATGATCACGCCACCGATCAGCTGGAGGTCGATGGAGAACTGCGGGTCGAGGAAGACGATGCAGGCCACCGCGCCGACCTTCACCACCAGGGAGGTGATCTTCGAGACGTTCGCCTCCTGGGCCGGGGAGGCGTCGCGCTTCAGGTACTCCTTGTAGATGTTGCGGGTGAACAGGTTCGCCGCCGCGATCGACATGATCGCCGCGGGCACCAGCGCGCCGATGCCGATCGCCGCGTACGCGACACCGGCGAACCAGTCCGGGAACTGCTGGTCGAACAGCAGCGGGACGATGGTGTTGTTGTCCACCGAGCCGGCCGAGTTGCCGGGCAGCGGCTTCACGCCGGCCGCGATGGCCATGTAGCCGAGCAGCGCGATCAACCCGAGCAGCAGGCTGTACGCGGGCAGCGCCGACATGTTCCGCTTGATCACGTCGCGGTTCCTGCTGGCCAGCACGCCGGTGATGCTGTGCGGGTAGAGGAAGAGCGCCAACGCCGAGCCGAGCGCCAGTGTCACGTACTGAAGCTGGTTGTTGCCGTTGAGCAGGATGCCGTCGTTCGGGTTGGGTGAGGCGTCGAACTTCGCGTCCGCGGCGGCGAAGATGTCACCCCAGCCGCCCAGCTTGTACGGCAGGTAGATGACCGCCACCAGGATCACGATGTAGATCAGGCTGTCCTTGACGAACGCGATCAACGCGGGCGCGCGCAGCCCCGACTGGTACGTGTAGGCGGCCAGGATGGCGAACGCGATGATGATCGGCAGGTGCCGGGCCAGCGCGTTGTCGCCGGTGACGCCCATCGTCTTGAGCACCGCCTCGATGCCGATCAGCTGCAACGCGATGTACGGCATGGTGGCGACGATGCCGGTGATGGCGATCAGCAGCGCCAGCACCGGCGAGTCGAACCGGTTGCGGACGAAGTCGGCAGGCGTGACGAACCCGTGCCGGTGCGACACCGACCAGAGCCGCACCAGCACCAGGAAGACCAGCGGGTAGATGACGATGGTGTACGGCACGGCGAAGAACCCGGCCGCGCCGGCACCGAACATCAACGCCGGCACCGCCACGAAGGTGTACGCGGTGTAGAGGTCACCGCCGACCAGGAACCAGGTGATCCAGCCGCCGAAGCTGCGCCCGCCCAGCCCCCACTCGTCCAGGTGCGCCATGTCCTTCGGCGCCCGCCAGCGGGCGGCCACGAAGCCCATCACGCTGACCAGGAGGAACAGCAGGGAGAAGACGATGATCTCGGTGAGATGGTCGCGCCACATCAGCGGCCTCCCCGCTTCTTCGTCATCTGGTAGACCAACGTGGTGGTGCCGACGCCGAGCAGGATGAAGGCCAGTTGCAGCCAGTAGAAGCGCGGGAAGCCGAAGACCCGGGGCGAGTCGCCATTGAAGAACGCCGGGATCAGCGGCACCACGATGGGGATGAAGAGCAACCAGTTCCAGGGGCTGTGGTCCTTCGCCCTGGTCGGCGCCGTGGGCGGCGCCTCCGGTTCGGGTGCAGCCATCTGACACACCTCCGGGGAGTCGTGGCTCTCGATGTAACGGCCGGAGGCTACGACTCTGTGATGGCGGTCACCTGACCCGTTCGGAGGGTGCTGCGCCGAACGGCCGGCCGGCTGCGCCGAACGGCGCGGCCGACCGGCCGTTACCAACGAAGGGTGTGGCGGCTCAGTCGAGGGTGGCGAGGTGGGCGGTGTCGTTGACAGTGCGCACTGCCACGCCGCCGTCGGGCCACATGTCGAGCACCGAGATGCCGGCCGCGTCCAGGAAGAGCCGGTGCAGGAAACCGTCGCCGGCCGCGAGGGCGTCGCGCAGCATCAGCTTGATCGGCGAGACGTGCGAGACGACCACCACTGTCTCACCGGGGTACGCGGTGAGCAGCCCCGAGATGACCCGGTGCGCGCGTTCGGCGACCTGGGTGAACGACTCCCCGTCCGGCGGCGCGATCCGGGGTGACGCGAGCCAGGCGTCCATCTCCCCCGGCCACTGCTGGCGCACCTCGGCGAAGGTGCGCCCCTCCCACTGGCCGAAGTCGCACTCGATCAGGTCGTCCTCGGTGCGGACCGGCACGTCCCCGCCGAGCGCCTCGGCGATCGACGCCGCGGTGGCCGTACACCGGGACAACGGTGAGCTGAGCACGGCCGCGACGGACGGGGCCAACCCGGCGACCCGGGTGCCGGTGGCGCGGGCCTGGGCCCGGCCACGCTCGGAGAGCGGCACGTCGCCGCGCCCGGAGTAGCGCCGCTGCTCGGTGTAGGCGGTCTCGCCGTGCCGGACCAGGATCAGCCGGGTGGCGGTGAAGGTCGGCCGTGGCTCCCAGGAGGCCGGCGCGGTCGCCGGGTCGCTGCCGATGATCGGGGTCGAGGGCTGGCCGGCGGCCCCAGTCGTCGCGGGACGGGCGGGGGCCGCGGTCGCCGGGGGACGACCCGCGGCGGCGTCCATGGCGGCGTTGGCGAGGGCGTCGGCGTGCCGGTTCTGCTCGCGCGGAATCCAGCTGAACCGGACCGCTGCGAACCGGCCCACCAGCGCGGCGGCCTGGGCGGCGAGAGGTCGCAGGCCGGGGTGCTTGATCTGCCACCGGCCGCACATCTGCTCGACCACCAGCTTGGAGTCCATCCGGACGTCCACCTCGGCGGCGCCCAACTCGGCGGCGGCGGTCAACCCGGCGATCAGGCCCTGGTACTCGGCGACGTTGTTGGTGGCGGTCCCGAGCGACTCGGAGCGCTCGGCGAGCACCTCGCCGGTCTCCGGGTCGCGGACCACAGCGCCGTAGCCGGCGGGGCCGGGATTGCCCCGGGACCCACCGTCGGCCTCCATGGAGACCACACGCGGCGCCACGACCTACAGGCCCGACTCGTTGGTGCGGACCATGATCCGTCGGCAGTCCTCGCAGCGGACCACGTCGTCGGGGGCGGCCTTGCGGATCCGGGCCAGGTCGGCGCCGGACAGGTCCAGGCGGCACCCGCCGCAGCGGCCCCCGGTGAGCAGCGCGGCGCCCAACCCGGTGTCCTCGCGGATCTTGTCGTACAGGTTGACCAGGTCGCTGGGGAGGTCGGCGGCGAGCGGCTGACGGGCGCCCCGCTTGAACTCCTCCTCCTTGGCGATCTCGGCCAGCGCTTCGTCGCGGCGCTGCTCGGTAGCGGCCCGCTTGTCCCGGGTCTCGGCCAGCCGCTGCTCCACGCCGTCCAGGACGCCCTGCGCGGTCTCCCGCTGCTCCATCAGCTCCAGCTCGGCGTCCTCCAGGTCGCCCTGGCGGCGCTTGAGCGAGACCAGCTCGTGCTGGAGCGCCTCCAGCTCGCGGGCCGGGCCGGTGCCGGCGGCAAGCCGGTTCTCGTCCTTCTCCTTGCGGGCCCGGACCTGCTCGACGTCCTTCTCCAACCGGGCGATGTCCCGGTCCAGGTCGTCCACGGCCACCTGGGCGCGAACCCGCTCGTCCTCCATCGACGACAGCTCCCGAGCCAGCGACTCCAGCTCGGCCCGCTCGGCAAGCGTTCGCCTGCGGTGGGCGAGCTGGGCGAGGTTGGTGTCGATCGCCTGGAGGTCGAGCAGGCGGCGCTGCACCTTGGGGTCAGCCTTCACGGTCGGGCTCCTTGTCGTCCACAGCGGGTGCGGCGGCGTGCACGGTCCACGGGTCGGTGTCCAGGTCGGACACCAGCGTCTCGACGTCCAGCGCCTCCCGGAGGAAGGCGGCCAGGTCGTCCAGCCACGGTCGTTCGGTCGCCCAGTGGGCGGCGTCGATCAGGGCGGGACCATCGGCGGCGAGGTGCTCGCCGGCCGGGTGGTGCCGCAGGTCGGCGGTGAGGAACGCGTCCACCCCGGCGGCGGTCGCGGCGCCGAGGAAGCTGTCCCCCGACCCGCCGCTGACGGCGAGGGTACGAACCATACGCCCGGGATCCCCCGCCGCGCGAACTCCCCAGGACGTGACGGGGAGCACCGCTGCCGCGTGCCGGGTCAGCTCGGCGAGGGTCATCGGCTCGGGCAGTTCGCCGATCCGGCCGAAACCCCTGTCGTCGCCGTGGGCGGGCGAGCCGGGCGCGGGTCGTTGAAGTGGGCGCAGGCCGGTGAGCCCGAAGCGGGCGGCGAGGGCGTCGGAGACGCCCGGGGAGGCCACGTCGGCGTTGGTGTGCGCCGCGTAGAGCGCCACCCCGGCCCGGATCAACCGGTGGATGATCCGCCCCTTGAAGGTGGTCGCGGCGACCGACGACACCCCGCGCAGCAGCAGCGGGTGATGCGCGACGATCATGTCCGCGTCGGCGGCGAGGGCTTCGTCGACAGTCTCGGGCACCACGTCGACCACGCAGAGCACCCGGCGGACCGGGGTTGCCGGCTCACCGAGCACCAGGCCCACCCGGTCCCACTCCTCCGCCCAGACCGGCGGAAAGCGCCGTTCCAGCGCGGCCACCACGTCGCTGACTGTGGGGGCGGATCCGCTTGTGCTCACGGCGGGCCAGCTTACCGGCGTCGGGGCCGCCGGGCGGTGACACCTGGCCCGGCCGCGTCGTGTGGAAGATCTGCCGGATGCGCTAGGCGGCGCTCCAGGAAACGGTCTGCAACGCGGCCAGCGGCATCGCCCAGGGGAAGGCGTGCAGGTGCTGTTCCCCCGTTCCGGGCGGATGCAGAGCGATCACATCGTCGCCGAACAACACTGTGACACCCCACTCGGCCAACCGGGCCACCCCGGCACGAAACGCCGGGTGGCAGGCCATCGCCGCGTTGGTGTACGGCACCGCCACGATGGGGACGCCCTTGCCCTGCGCCTCGACCAACAGCCCGAGCGCCAGCGTGTCGGTGATCCCGGCCGCCCACTTGTTGACGGTGTTGACGGTGGCCGGGCAGACGATCATGGCGTCGGCGGGTGGCAGCACGTCCGGGTCACCGGGGTTCTTGTAGTGCGTCCGCACCGGGTGGCCGGTCTGCCGAATCAGGGCCGACTGGTCGACGAACTTCGCGCCGTCCGGCGTGGTGACCACGCAGACGTCCCAACCGTCCTGTTGGGCGAGGTCGACCAGACGGCCGACGTGCCGGGCCAGCGGCGAACCGCAGGCGATGACGTAGAGCACCTCGCGGTGCCCGTTGTTGTGCGCTGCACCGGCCATCAGACCGGCTCCGCGCTCATACCCCTACTCCCATGTGCTCAGCCAACTCCGCTACCGGAGAAGGCGGCGCACCACGTGTGCGACGGAGGATGTCGGACATCACCTCGTGCGCGATCGGCCGGCAGCGGATCTCCGACGGGGCGAGCCGATCACCGAGCAGCAGCATCTCGCCCGCGTTCGCCACGTCACCTATCTGGGCGTACCCGCGGGCGATGTCGAGCAGGTGGTGGGCGCGACGCTCGGGCAGCAGCGCGTTGAAGGAGGGCTCCGCGATGCGCAGCTGGTGCACCTCCACGGCCCGCCCCCCGTCGCCCAGTTCCACAGCGGCGGCGGCCCGGTGCAGCTCGACGTTCGTCGGGCCGAACGACGTCCAGTAGTGGTTGTGGTCGCCGCCGAGCAGGGTCGCGGCCTCCTGCGCGCAGTTGATCAGGTCGTCGACGCTGGCCGAGTCACCGATGCGCGACGCGGCCATCGCGCCCTGGAGCAGCAGCATCCCGTAGACGGACAGGCGGGCCGGTGAGACCTCGTTGCTGCCACCCGGCGCCAACCGGTTGGCGATCTGGACGTTCAGCTCCAGCGCGGGGCGGGCCCGGCCCATCGCGACCAGGGCGTTGCACACCCGGGTGGTGGCGATCCCGGCGAGCAGCGGATCGTCGGCCCGCTGGGCCACCGCCATCGACCGGTCCGCGGCCAACCAGGCGAGCTCACACTCGCCGAGCTTGCGCAGCACCGAGGAGGCGATCTGGTAGACCTGGCCGAGCAGGTGGGCCGCCTCGGCGGCCTGCTCACCGCCGTAGGCGGCGTCGGCCGCCTGGGCGTCGCGCAGCAGCTTCGGCAGCGCCCGGGTGAGCATCCCGTAGCGGCCGTACTGGTAGGTGAGCCAGGCGTGGTTGACGGCCTTGCGCATGTCGTCCATCGGCGGCGGGTACGGCGCCGCGTCGAAGTACGCGCTCATCGAGTCGTAGCGCTCCAGCGCCGCCCGGATCTCCTGCACCTCGACCTGGTCGATGCAGTTGAGGGCGTCGGCGCGCCGCTCCGGGTCCTTGCCCATCAGCAGCTGCACGTCCATCTGGAGGATGTCGGCGATCTCGTAGAGGACGGAGAACTTGTCCAGCCGTCGGACGCCGCGTTCGACCTTGTCCACCCAGCTCTTGGACTTGCCCAGCCGGTCCGCGAAGACCTGCTGCGACATCTTGCGTCGCCCCCGCCAGTAGGCCACTCGCCGTCCTATGGGTAGCTCGTCCATCTCCCCATCCTCCCCTGCCACCGACGATCAATCGAATCGGGGCGATGTCCGCGGGTGCGGCGACTGCCGTTCATTTTCAGGTTTTCGCTGGTCGCACAGGATGTACGTCAGCCGTACAGCTGGTCCTCGTACTTTTCGTGCAAGTTGCACGAGCCGTTCGTCAACCTCAACGATCGTGGGTTACGGCAGTGACGGTGCTCGACATGCGACCTGGCGAACGCCGGGCCCGACGAGAGGAGTTGGCACACATGTGGGGGAATGTCGTACCGCGCGTTGCCGAACTGTCGCCGCTGGAACGGGTCCGGCTGCGCCGGGTCGCCATCCGGTACGCGGTACACGGCTGGGAAGTCACCCCTGGTGCCTGTCTGGCCCGCAGCCGCTTCGTCTGCGGGCGGGCCGGCTGTCCCACAGTGGGCTGCCACCCCGCCCTGGAGAACTGGGAACTGGCCGCCAGCGCCGACCCGGCCCGGGTGGCGACCTGGTGGCGGAGCCGACCACACGGGGTGCTGCTGCCCACCGGCCGAGCCTTCGACGTGCTGGAGGTGCCCGCCCACCTCGGCCGACACGTGCTCGACGCGGTCCAGATCCACCCGGCCGGCACCGGCGTACGCGGACCGGTGCTGGTCACGCCCACCGGGCGGTGGATGTTCCTGGTCCGCCCCGGCGACCCGCTCCGGCCGGAGTTGGAGCACTGCTTCCACGTGGTCCGGCACGGGCCGGGCTCGTGGATCCCCGCGCCGCCCACCCGGCTACCGGAGGGCACTGTCCGCTGGGCGGTCGCCCCGGAGCAGGCACGCTGGCAGCTTCCGGATTCGTACCTCGTGCAGAACACGTTGATCGGGGCGCTACGCGCCGCCGGGGTGACGCTCGCCCCCGACCTGCTCCCCGGTCACCTGCCGCTGCCCCGACGAGGCATGTGAAGCCGGCCCGGTCGACGATTCGATCCGGTGCCCGACAGCGTCGCCGAGGCGTCGGTCCTCGTTGACAGGGGGACGGTGCGAACGCGCGCCACGAACGGGGGAACGATGTCCACAAACGACAGAGCGCCTCACCCCGGCGGCACCGAGCCGCCCCGGCGCAGCCACCCGGGACGCCGCTGGGCCGGCACCCGCCCGTCCGGGTCCCGCCCCGGCCGCCCACGCCCCACCGGCTCCCGCCCAGCCGGCACCCACCGCCCCCTCCGCTAGTCGGCCGCCGCGACCCCCACCCCAACCTCCCGTCGATCTTGCACTTTCTGTCCCGACAATCTCTACGTAACGGGACAAGCCAGCAACCGAAACTGCAAGATCGCGGGGAGCGGAGGGCGCGCGGGGGCGCGGGGGCTAGTCGGTTAGGGGGAGGTTGGCGGAGTGGTATTGGCGGGCGTTGTCGGTTATCGCCGCGTGGGTGTGGTCGTCCAGGCGGGCCAGCCAGTTGAGGCCGGGGGTGCCCATGGCGAGGGCGGCGGTGGCGTACGCGTCGGCCACCCCGAGGTCGGTGCCGACCACCGTCACCGAGCGCAGCCCACTGGCCGGTGCGCCCCGGCGGGGGTCCAGCACGTGCCGGCCCCGCTCGTACACGCCGGACGTGGCCACTGCCAGGTCGGTCCCGCTGAGCACCAGGCAGGCCGCCATCGCGTCCCACGGGTGCCGGATGCCGATACGCCACGGCTCCCCGGACGGTGACAGGCCCCGCACCCGTACGTCGCCGCCGGCGTTCACGCAGTGGTTGACGGCCCCGGCCGCGACGAGGCGGTCCGAGGCGACCTGAGCGGCCCAGCCCTTGACGTAGCCGGACGGGTCGAGCCGACCGGTGGCGTACGCGTCGAAGAACCCGTCGGTGGCGCCCCACAGGTCGGCGCAGGTCTCCAGCACGTACCGCAGGTCCGCTGACGCCTCGGAGAGCAGCACCTCACCCCTGTCGAAGCGGCACACCTCGCTGTCCGGCTTGTAGGTGCTGAACCGCGTGTCCACCTCGTGCATCCAGGCGAAGACCTCGTCCGCCAGCTCGCGCGCTGTCGCCGGTGGCAGATCGTCGGCGAGGTCCAGGGTGATCGTCGTACCCATGATCTGTTCGACCCGGCACAGCCCGGGTCGGGTCAGCGTGGCCCGCACGTCAGAATGCCTTCTCGATGGCGGACCGCAGGGACTTCTTGTAGGCGTCGCTGGTGGCTGTGGCACCGGAGACGGTGTTGAGGTTGGCGCTCTGCTTCTGCACCACCTCGGCGCCGCTGCCGTCGTAGGCGGTACGAACGTCGCCACTGTGGATGTCGGATTCACCCCCGCTGGGCAGCGACAGCGCGACGGCGTCGACGATCCGGTTACCCGAGACGACGATCTGCACCAGCACGTACCCGTACTTCTGGCTGCCCTCAACCGCGTCGAAGCCGTTTCCGTCGATCCGCCGGGTGGTCGACTGGGGTGCCTTGGTGGTGGTCCGCGGAGCGCTGGGGGCCTTCGTCGTCTTGGTGCCCGACGGGCGCGCGGTGGTCTTGCCGGGCTTGGGCGACGTCGACGGCTTGGCGCTTGCCGATGACGTCGGCGTGCCGCCGGCCGGGTCGGTGCCCGGCGCATCCGCGAGGGCACCGGGGTCGGTGCCCGCCCCGGAGGGGTTGACCGGCTGCGCTGTCGGCAGGTTCTGGGCGACCTGGCTGGTGCCTGGCGAGCCCTTGAACACCACGAGCGCGGTGGTGCTGGCGGCCAGGCCGGTGATCGCGAGGAGCGCGCGACGCATGGGGATGCCCTTCCTACAGCTCGAACGTGGCCAGGTGGATCTGCCGTCGGGGCACGCCGGCCCGCCGCAGCGCCCGCACCGACTGTTCCACCAGACCGGGTGGCCCGCACAGGTAGACGTCGCGGCGGGCCACGTCGGGCACCAGTTGCCGCAGCCCGTCCGGGCTCATCAACTGGCGGGGGCCGGGGTCGTCGCGGGAGCCGATGACGTACCAGACGGAGGTGTGGCGTTCCTGGGCCAGCCAGTCCAACTCGCGGCTGAGCAGCACGTCGGCCGGTGTGCGGGCACGGTAGATCAGCGCCGCGCCCGGCGGCAACTCTTCCAGCATGGCCCGGATCGGGGTGATGCCGCTGCCGCCGGCGATCAGCAGCGCCCGCTCACCGAGCCGGTGCGCGGCGGTGAAGGTGCCCGACGGGCCTTCGGCCCAGACCCGGGTGCCCGGTTCCAGGTCGCGCAGGTCGGCGGTGTGGGTGCCGACCACCTTCACGGTGACCCGCAGCCAGCGGCCGTTGGCGGCGGCGGAGACGGAGAACGGGTGCGACTGCCACCAGCAGCCCCGGGTGAGGAACCGCCAGCGGAAGTGTTGGCCGCCGAGCATCGCCAGCCGGCCGAGCCGCTCCCCGGTGAGGTAGATGGAGATGGTGTCGGGGCTCTCGGCGACCACGTCGGCGACCCGCAGCTTGTAGCGCAGGTTGAACGCCAGCGGCGCGATCACGCGGCCCCAGAGCAGGGCGGCGACCACCAGCACGTAGAGCGCGATCCAGCCGGTGCGCACCGGGCCGGGCCGGTAGAGCTGCGCGCCGTGGGCGAACTGGTGGCCGAAGCCGAGCAGCAGGATCAGGTAGCTGGACAGGTGCAGCAGGTGCCACATCTCGTAGGGCAACGCCCGCCGGATCGCCCGGATGCTGCTGAACCCGACGAGCATCATGATGCCGGTGGCGACGAACGCCGAGACCATGTCCTCGTAGTCGCCGAGCAACGTGCCGACCTCGGCGAGGATCGACTGCTTACGCAGGTCGGCGTAGCCGACCAGGATCAGCGACATGTGTGCCAGCACGGTGACCAGCAGGGTGGCGCCGATGTCCCGGTGCCAGCGGGCCATGTGCTCGCCGCCGATCCACCGCTCCAGCACCGGCAGTCGGCTCATCATCAGCACCTGCACCAACAGCAGGTAGCCGGCGACCAGGCCGGTGATCCGGCCGGCCGAGGTGACTGTTGCCGCGGTGGTCCGCAGCGATCCGGCCGGGGTGCCCAGCCACCAGGGCAGCACGCTGGCGAGCAGGCCGACCAGGAGCAGCACACCCAGCAGCCGTCGGCCGCCGGGTCCGCGCCGGTCCGGGATCTGCGGGGGTACGGGTGCAGCCGACCGGCCGCCGTGCCGGGACGAGGTCCCGGTACGACGGCCGGCGGCGTGGGTGTGCGAATGCGTCACGCGTACAGCTTCATCGGGGCGTACTTCTGGCGGGGGAAGACCTTGTCGACCTCCGCGTTGGTGAGCCCGAACCGGCCCTGCGCCACGGCGCCGTAGACGTTGAACATGTTGTTGTACTCCGGCACGTCACCGGAGTCCAGCTTGTCCAGACCGTTCCAGGTGCCCAGCAGCGAACCGGCCAGCTTCTTGCCCGACAGCAGGGTGACCACACCGCCGTGCCCGTGGTCGGTGCCGTTGTTGTTGGAGCCGACCCGACGGCCGAACTCGCTGGACACCATGATCGTCACGTCGGCGGCCTTCGGGCCGAGGTCGGTGAAGAAGGCGGCCATCGCGCTGGCCAGCTCGTTGAGCCGGCGGTGCAGTTGGCCACCCTCGCGGGTGCCCTGGTTCTCGTGGGTGTCGTAGCCGCCCATGCCGACGGTGGCGACCCGGACGTTGGCGCCGCCCTTGATCAACTGGGCGAGTTGCTGGAACGCGTTGCCGACGCCCTCGTACTTGACGCCCTCGGCGGGCTGGTACGGCTTGGCGGCGAGCTTCTGGGCGGTGGCCAGCGCTCCCATGCCCTCCTGCACGGCTTCCTCGACCGGGTGGTTGATCCCGGTGAAGAGGCCCTTGATGGCCTTCTCGGTGGCGGCCCGGAACCGCTCGTCACCGTTGAGCCGCAGGGAGCCGACGTTGTTCAGCGAGAGCGCGCCGTTGTTGCCGACCAGCGAACGCGGCAGCGTGCTGCCGATGCCGACGCTGCGGAACGCGGTGCCCTTGCCCAGGTTGTCGACCAGACCGTCGAGCCAACCCCGGCCGCCGGTCTCGTTGGGCAGCCCGCCCAGGTTGCAGGCGTCGGCGGCCTGGAAGTGGCTGCGGGACAGCCGCTCGTCGGAAACCGCCGGGATGAAGCCCAACTGACCGGCCGTGAGCCACTTCTCCAACGGCTTGAACGCGCTGGTCAGCTTGAAGCCGCGGCCCAGGGACAGCGAGTCGTTGCCGAGCAGCAGGTCGGGCCGGGCCTTGTTGAGCACCGCGTCGTTGTCCGGCGCGATCAGGCTCAGGCCGTCCAGCCCGCCGTAGAGGAAGACGTGGATCAGGGTGCCGGTCTTGGTCGCCGCGAACGACGCCGAGGTGGTGACGAACTGGGCGGTGGCCAGCGCGGTGGCGGTGGCGGCGGCACCGGCGACGAAGGTCCGCCGGGTCACGCCGCGACCGTCCTGCTGGGCCTCCTCCAGGTCCTCCAGGGTGCGGTACCTGTCGAACTCGGCGGCGTTCTCGGCGGCGACGATGTCCGCCTCGGCGCGCAGCAACGCCTCGGCCGGGTTGTCGGCCAGCCGTCGCACGTCGGGGCATTCGGGGTGCAGGGGGAAAGAGTTGTACACAGTCTTCTCCATCGGGTGCCTCACCGGAGGTGGTGCTGGGGGGAAGCGAGGATCGCCCGCGCGACGGCGGTGATGGCCCCGTTGAACGTGGCGTCGACCTTGGTGGTCGCCGCCACACCGGCCACGCCGAGGATGAGGTTCTTCTCCCGCGTGCTCAACTTCTGGCCCACCAGCCGCAAAGAGAGCGCGTCCACGTACGCACCGGCCGTCGCCGGTGGCTTGGCGACCAGCTTCTCCGGCGCCGTGTACGTGAAGGTGGTGCGGTAGCCGCCGAGGATCTCGCCCGCCTCGTTCCAGCCGTTGACCATGGTGCCGGCCGAGGTCCACGCGACGTAGACGTCCGGGTAGCCGTCCGGGGTCGGATGACCCATCGGGGACTGACCCAACTCGCGCATCTTGTCGTGGATCTGGCGCAGCCCCCGGGCGTACGCGGTGCGCTTGCTGTCGCCGTTGTTGTGCTTCGGCGACGCCTCCGGCGAGACGCCCAGCGTGCGGTACGTGGCGACCAGGTACTCCATCGGCCGGCGCACCTTCTGACCCACACCGGCCCAGAACTCCGACGAGCAGAACAGCGTCATCAGGACCGGCTTGATCATGCCCTTGTTCGTGGTGTACGTCTTCGCCAGCCGGTCCACGAGGGACTTCGGCGGGGTGTCCGAGACGAACCGGGTGGCCAGGCTCTGCGCCACGTACTTCGCTGTCGACGGGTGCGTCGCGATGTAGGTGATGTACGCGTCGATCGCCGCTTCGGCCTTCTTCGGGTCGGCCGAGTTGTTCGCGTGGGTGAAGCCCAGGATCTTCACCTTGCCGACGTAGTGCTGTTCGGGGCGGAAGACGTACTTGCCCTTGTCGTCCACACCGCGGCCGGTCTGCAACATGGCGGCCTGCCGGACGTCCGGCTCCTTGTAGCCGCCGTCGACGCCGACCGAGTAGAGCTCGAGGTTCTCCCGGGCGAGGTTCTCGTTGATCGCGTCCTTGCGGGAGTCCTTCTGGTTCAGGTAGATCAGCAGCGCCGGGTGCTTGTTCGCGGCGACCAGCATCTCCGGGTAGCTGCCCAGCGCGTGCTTGCGCACGACGTCCTGGTCGAACGAGCTGCGGTACACCTCGCCGCCGTCGAAGTCCGCGGCGACGTGCAGGAAGTCGTTCCAGAAGTCGACCATCACCTCGAACAGCTGGCGCTTGGACCAGATCTGCCGGGCGATGGTGGCGTCGACCATCTCCCGCTCCGGGTGGGCGTCCTGCTCGTTGAGCTTGTCCCGCTGGTCGCGCAACTGCTGCACGGAGAGCTTCTGGGTCGGCAGCTCGGCGAGCTTCAGCTCACCCTTGCTCGGCTCCAACTTCTCCGGGTCCAGCTGCGCGCGGATCCAGGCGTCCATGCCGTCGCGCTTGATGTCGGCGACCACAGCCGGCGTCGCGCCGAAGGTGGCGCGCCGGGCCAGGTGCAGGATCGGGTCCTTGGCCAGCACGGTCTTCACTGTCACCTTGGTCGCCGCCGCGGCCGCTGCCGGGCCGGAGAAGGTGCGACCACCGGCCGGCGCGTTCTTCTTCAGCGCCTCACCGGCCCGCGAACCCATGTAGCTTTCGTTCTGCTCGGTGTAGGTACGCACGGTGCTGGGCTGCTGGCCGCTGGGCCGCGCCGCGGTGCCGTCGGTCACCGTGCTGCCGGTCGCGTCGCCCGCCGCCGCCTCGTCGCCGAAGAGGCCACGGATCTGCGGGGTCATGGCGAGCGCCGCGCCACCGGCGACGACGGCGGCGGTGCCGCCGAGGGCCACCATCGCCTTCCGTCGGCCGACCTTGCGACCCGGCTCGTTGTCATCGTCGAGGGTGGGCAGTCCGGTGCCGGCCGGGCGTGCCGGGGCCGGACGGCCGAGGCCCTCCGGGCCGACCCACTGCGGACCGCGCGGGGCGGGCGCGGGCTGCCCGGCGTACTGCTCACGCGGGTCGGCCGGCGCGGCGTAGCCGCCCTGGTAGGGGTGGGGCGAGTCGTAGCCGTAGGGCGCGGGCGTGTGGGGGTCGCCGTAGCCGTCAGCGCTGGGGTGCTGATGTCCGTCCCAACCGCGGTCGTCCCGCGGTCGACGTGGTGGCACATTCTGGTCGGCCATGTACCAATCCCGATTTCTGATGAGCGCCGGAAGCTGCTACCGGGCAGGTGCGGCAGGTGCGGCGACTGTTGCCTGAGGGGGTTGCTACGGCAAGGTAACCAAGGCCCCAGGGCCCTTCAAGGTGGCCGGAACCCACTCGTGGGGGCACTTAAGACAGCGCTCAGCGCGACCTCGGCGGTGGGCGATGGGATGGACCTGCCCGCAGACCTTCCCAGCAGGGCGTACGCGCGGCAGCCGAGCACGGATCGGACCACGCCGCCGTACGCGACAGTTTCGGCGTCGTTCACCACCAAAGGCAAACTTAAGGTTCAGGTAAGCCGGACATGAAGCGCGCTCGCGTGGAGGAAAAGTAGCAGCAGCGGGTGAGCGTGAGCCGCCACCGCAGCGGGTATGCCGCCGAACCGCTGAACGCGTGAGGGGAAGGCAGCGCCATGCTCAGCAAAGAGGATCAGCGCAGATTCGACCAGATCACCCGTCAGCTCCGGGAAAGTGACCCGGCCTTCTTCAACCGGCTGGACCACAGGGCCCGAGCCCGCAGGGGCCGCTACCTGATGTTGTTGACCATCGTGCTGTGGGCGTCGCTGCCGGCGATAGCCGTGTTCGCCGGTCGACTCACCGGCGCGATCTGCGCGGTGGTGCTGGTGGCCAACGCCGCGATCATGTGGCGGTTCCGCCGCCGCTGGACGTGACTGTCCAACCGCTCAACGGGACGGCCCCACCGGTGGACGTGACAGCTCACCTGTCGGCCGGACCGAACGCCCGGTACGCGCGGCGCAACCGTTCGAGCAGTCCCGGCCCACCGATGGCCGGGGCCGGCGCTCCGAGCTGGCGCAGCAGCAGGTCGGTGCCGGTCACCAGTCGGGGCGGACGATCCGGCAGCGGCACCGGGGCTGACCAGAACCGGTCCGCCGCCTCCGCCAGCGGCGTCGCCGACAGCCCGGCGAGCGCCCGAGCGGCACCGACCGGGGCGACGACGTCCACTGTCGACACCGCACCGTCCGGTCCGGACGGTGAACCGGCCGGTGCGGACGGTGGGGTGACACCGGTGCTCGCGGCCCGCCGGGCGCGGAGCGCGTCGAGCAACTCCGCCCGGGACCGACCTCGCCAGTGCAGCAGCTCGAACGGGTCCGCGTCGAACGCCTCGGCCAGCAGGTAGAACGTCGCCGCGAGGTGCTTGCACGGCACCGCGAAGTCGGGGCAGTTGCAGCGCTGGGTCAACTCGTCCACGGCCGCCGGGAAGAGCGGCGCGCCGGCGGCGGTGAACAGCTCCTCCAACTCCTCGGGGAGGTCCCCGGCGAGCAGCCGGGCGCTGAAGAACGCCTGCCCGGCCAGCTCGTCCTCGATTCGGGACCAGAGCGCCGCCGGGAACGGCTTCAGCGCGATCGACACCTGGTAAGGCTGCGGCCGGGAGCCCTGCACCACCGCGCTGACCCGCCCGGGTGTGATGTCGAGCGTGAGCACCTGACCGGCCCGCGCGTACGACCGGCCCCGGGTCAGCCGGGTGCCGAGCGCGAACGACTCCAGCACCTCCAGGAAACGCCGGGACCACCAGGACCGGCCGATCGCGCCCCGGGCACTGCGTGCCCGCAGGCCCCCGTCGACCCGACGCGGGCGCCCGTAGTCGGCGAAATCCGTCACTCGACCACCGCGCCGGCTTCCAGGGCGAACAGGTCCCGCAACTGGCCGGTGGACAACTCGGTGATCCACTGCTCGCCGGTGCCGACCACCCGTTGGGCGAGGCTCCGCTTGTCGGCGATCATCGCGGCCACCTTCTCCTCGACAGTGCCGGCGCACACGAACTTGCGCACCTGCACCCGTCGGCGCTGCCCGATCCGGAACGCCCGGTCGGTGGCCTGATCCTCGACCGCCGGGTTCCACCACCGGTCCACATGCACCACGTGGTTCGCCGCGGTCAGGGTCAGCCCGGTGCCGCCGGCCTTGAGGGAGAGGACGAACAGCGGCGGGCCCTCCGCCGACTGGAAACGCTGCACCAGGGCGTCCCGCTCGGCCTTGCCGAGGCCACCGTGCAGGAACAGCACCTCCCGGCCGAACCGCGCCGACAGGTGACCCCGCAACATCGCACCGAACTCGGCGTACTGGGTGAAGAGCAGTGCCCGCTCCCCCGCCGCCAGCACCTCCTCCAGGATCTCGGTGAGCCGAGCCAGCTTGCCGGAGCGGCCCTCCAGCGGTGAGCCGTCACGCAGCAACTGGGCGGGGTGGTTGCACACCTGCTTGAGTCGGGTCATTGTGGCCAGCACCAGGCCGCGTCGTTCGATGCCGTCGCTGGTCTCGATCCGGGCAAGCATGTCGTCGACCACCACCTGGTACAGGGCTGCCTGCTCAGCGGTGAGGTTGCAGAGCACCTCCATCTCCAGCTTCTCCGGCAGGTCGGAGATGATCGACGAGTCGGTCTTGAGCCGGCGCAACACGAACGGGCCGGTGATCCGGCGGAGCCGCTCGGCGGCCTCGGCGTCGCCGTGCCGCTCGATCGGCTCGGCGAACCGTTTGCGGAACGTCGCGGCCGGCCCGAGCAGACCCGGGTTGGCGAACTGCATGATCGACCAGAGGTCGGCGAGGCGGTTCTCCACCGGCGTACCGGTCACCGCCACCCGCTGCCGGGCGGGCAGCGCGCGAACCGCCTCGGCCTGCCGGGTCGACGCGTTCTTGATCGCCTGCGCCTCGTCCACCACCACCCGGTGCCAGTCGATGCCGGCCAGGTCGGCGGCGTCGCGGGCAGCCACCGAGTAGGTGGTGAGGACCAGGTCCGCGCCGTGCGCGGCCGCTATGAACTCCGCCCCCCGCGCCCGCTCGGCGCCATGGTGTACGTGGACCCGCAACTCCGGGGTGAACCGGGCCGCCTCCCGCTGCCAGTTGCCGACCAGCGACATCGGACAGACCAGCAGCGTCGGCCCGGCCTCCGGTGGGTCCCCGGCGAGCAGCGCGAGCAGTTGCACAGTCTTGCCCAGCCCCATGTCGTCGGCGAGCACACCACCCAGACCGAGTGAGCGCAGGAAGGCCAGCCAGGCCAGCCCTCGCTGCTGGTACGGCCGCAGCGTCCCCCGAAAGCCCGGTGGCGGGTCCAGCGGGGTGAGCCGCCGCTCGACCGCGCCGGCGAGCAGGTCGCCCAGCGCCCCGTCGGCGGTCACCTCCAGCACCGGCAGCTCGCCGGTGGCCTCGCCGTCGGCCAGCCCGAGTCGGAGCAGGTCGGCGACGGTCAGCTCACCCGCGGAGCGGAGCAGACGCAGCCCGGCCGCGAGCCGCCCCGGGTCCAGTTCGACCCACCGGCCCCGGAGCCGCACCAGCGGGGTCTTCGTCTCGGCCAGCGCCGCCAACTCCTCGGCGGAGAGCGGGTGGTCACCGAGCGCGATCTCCCAGCGGTAGTCGACCAGGGCGTCCAGGCCGACACCGGCATCGGCGCCACCCACAGTGCCCGGCGCGGTGCGGCTGCGCGCTCGTAAGCGGGCGCCCAGTCGCGCCGACGGCCGCTGCCACCAGGACGGCAGCAGCACCCCGAAACCCGCCGCGTGCAGCACCGGTGCGCCCGCACTGAGGAAACGGTGCGCCCCCTCGACGTCGAGTTCCATCACCTCCGGGGCGGCGGTGCGCAGCGCGGCGTCCAGGTCCGGCCAGAGCCGGCTGGCCCGGCCCAGCTCGGCGAGGAGCGTCTCCTGCGGGCTGGTCGTCCGACCGACCAGGCCGCCGAGGGTCTGCGGCGCTCGCCAGATGTCCCCGGCGTCGACGTGCAGGCCGGGTTCGTCCGCGGCCTGCAACCCGAACTCCAACCGCCAGCGCCCGGCACCGATCGACCCGACCGACACCGGCGCGCTGTCGGCGAGCACCGGCACGCCGTCGGCGGGCACCGACGCACCGTCGGCGGACACCGACGCACCATCGGCGGGCACCGACGCACCATCGGCGGACACCGGCACCGGCGCACCGTCGGCGGGCACCGCTCGGGTGGCCAGGATCGGTTCGGTGACCTCGTCGGGGGCCGGTTCCACAAGGCGAAAACTGGCCCGCACCGGGCCACCGGCGGCGTCGCGCTGCCAGGCGTCCAGTTCGGCGGAGAGAGTGGACAGCCCGGCCGGGTCGATGGTGAAGTCCCGCTGCGGGCCGGCGAGGGCGGCCAGCCAGGCCGGCGCCGGACCACCCGGGCGCAGCCCCCGGGCCAGCGTGGTGGTCGCCAGCGCGGCCCGCGCGGCGGCGTCGGTCAACGCGTCCAGCGCATCCGCGACCAGGGCGGCAGCGGTCAGCTCAGGCCCGCCCGAGCCGACGGTCCCCGCAGCGGAGGTGACGGCGCTCCCGGTAGACCCCTGAGCAGCGGCGGCGGAGGACGGCAGCGCGGCGGCGGTGGACGGCAGCGCGGCGGCGGTGGACGGCAGCGCGGCAGCGGGCTGCGGCAGGACGGCGGCTCGGGCGGCGGGTGGCAGGGCCAGCGCCAGCGAGCGCGCCCAGGCGGCGTCGGTGCCGGTCAGCAGCGGACGCCAGACCGCCTGCGCCGGCACCTGCCCGGCACCGCCCGACGCCGCCGTCGCGCCAGCGCGGGGCATCCAGTCACCCGCCGTCGCGCCAGCGCCGCGCGTCTGGTCGACCGTCGTCGTGCGCACGCCGGGGAGGACGCGGCCACGGGTCACCAGGTCGGCGGCGAAGTCGGCCAGCTCGGCGAGGTGCCGCACTGTGGCCCCGGACACCGCTGGGATGTCGTCCAGGGCTCGCAGCAGCGACAGGGCGTCGTCCGGGGCGTACACCAGTGTGGGCACCCGCCACCCGGCCAGCGTGAGCCGGCCACGGGCCGCAGGTGCGACGGTGGTCCTGATCAGCTCGGGTGAGTCGGTCGGCGCGCCCGCCAGCGTGGGCAGGGTGATGAGCGCGGTGTCCGGCCGGCTCGGCTCGGCGGCGTCGGCGAGGACGGCGGCCAGGTCGGTGTGCCCGGCGGCGAACGGATGCGGGCGTTCCCGGGCTGGCCGGCCCGAACGCGCAGCGGGAATCGGTGCGGCGCTGTCCTCGGCCCAGACGGCGAGGCCGCCGGTCGAGCTGCCGCCGGGCAACCACAGCCCGTGGATGACCAGCACCTGCTCCCCCTAGTCGCCGCCCGCCCCCAGAATAGGCGGCCCGCCCGACCAGGCGTCCGCACCCACCGGCCCACCTGCGCGATCTTGCAGTTTGTGTCGTCGTTCTGCGAACTGTGCACCTTTTGTCGCCGCAGAAAACGCAAGATCGCGGAGGGCTGGAGGTGGGAGGGGTGACGGGCTAGCGTCGCTTCGTGATCGATCTGCTGGTTCTTGGCGGGCTTGGGGTGGACGTACGGGTCCGGGTGCCCGCGCTGCCCCTCCCGGCTGCCGATTCCCACACCGTCGAGCCGATCGAGCTGCGGATCGGCAACACCGGTGCCGGGGTGGCCTTGGCCGCCCGGGCGCTCGGCCTGCGCGTACTGGTTGTCGACACCCTCGGTGCCGATCCGGCCGGTGAGCTGGTCCGGGCGGCGTTGACCCGGGCCGAGGTGCCGGCGCGGCTGGCCGAGCACCGGGGCGGCACCCGCCGGTCGGTGAACCTGGTGGATCCCGGCGGGCGGCGCACGTCGCTGTACGACCCGCGCCCGTGGCAGGGTGGTCCACCATTCTCCGCCGCCGAGTTGGCCGCACTGGTCCGCGACGCCCGGCACGTCCACCTCTCGATCATGGACTGGACAGTGCCGTTGCTGTCCGCCGTGCGGGCTGCCGTTCCGGCGGGCGCGGCGCTCTCCACCGACCTGCACGACTGGGACGGCGAGAACACCTACCACCAGCCGTTCGCGCAGGTCGCCGACCTCATTCTGCTGAGCGGGGTGCGGTTGGGCGGCCGGGCCCCGTCGCTCGCCGGCACGCTGGCGCCCCGGACGGTGGTGGTGACCCGCGGCGCGGACGGCGCCGAGCTGTACCCGGGTGACGGCACCGCGGTGCCCGTGCCACCCGCCGCCCCGGAAAAGCCGGTGGTGGACAGCAACGGGGCGGGCGACGCCTTCGCGGCCGGCCTGATCGCCGCCCGGTTACGCGGTGAGCCACTGACGCGTGCCGCCCGGTACGCGGCGCGGGTTGCCGCCGCGGCCTGTACGCACGACGGGATGGAGTACCCGCCGGGCCTGTTGCCCACCGGTTGACGACCGGCGGCGTGCGGCGACCAGGGGGCTCAGAGCGCGCCGGCCTCGCCGTCGGTCAGCTCGCGCAGGATGTCGGCGTGGCCCGCGTGCCGGGCCGTCTCCTCGATCATGTGCACCAGAATCCAGCGCAGCGACACCTCACCGAGCTGCGGGTGCGGCACCACGTGGTCGAGGTCGATGCTCGCGGCGACCGCCCGGGAGCGGGCACAGGCCCGCTCGTACGCCTCGGTGAGCATGACGATGCTGTCCTGGTCGCCCAGCGTGAAGCTGGCGACCGCGTCCTCCTCGGAGGTCAGGTAGACGTCGTCGGGCTCGGGAGCCAACAGGGTCGGGAACCAGTTCCGCTCGACCAGCGTCAGGTGCTTGACCAGCCCGGCGAGCGTGGTCGCCGACGGCACCAGCCGGCGTCGGGCGTCGGCGTCGGAGAGACCGCGCAGTTTGCGCAGCACAACGGCCCTGTGGAAGTCGAGGAACGAGGTCAGGACGGCGCGTTCGTCGCCGGTGCGGGCGAGCACCGGACCGAGCGTGGGATCGATCGTCTGCTCCATCCGCCGACCCTAGCCACGGGCCGGGCGCCCCGCTGCCCCGCTATCCGCTGCGGGCTGGCGCTGGGCCGGGCAGGATGGGCGCATGGCTTCATCCGTGCAGATCCTTCTCGTCGGCGGCACGGCGGACGGGCAGACCATCACCGTCGAATTGGACAGCAACGGCCGTCCGCCGCTGACCCACCATCACCTCGGCTCCGGTGGGCTGGCCGACGCGCAGATCTACGAGTTGGAAACCGCTCGCGAGGAGGCCCGCGAGTGGTGCTACCGGTGGACCGGCCCGGCGGTGTGACCGCCCGCTCAGACGCGGGTGAGCGCCTGGCTTCGCAGGCTCTCCAACACGCCGCGGGTGACCTCCGAGGTGCCCCGCGCCTGGTCGCACACCTCCGCCACCCGTCGTGCGGTGGCCTCGGCGCGTTGCTCCCGCTCGTCCCAGAGTCGGTCGACCTCGGCCAGCAGCGGGCCCTCGACCTCCCGCTCCACGCCGCGTAGCGCCGGCACGCCGAGCCGTTGGGCCAGGTCGAAGACCTTGCCGGCGTACGGCAGGGGCAGGAACGGCGTACCGACCATCGCCGCGAAGATCAGGAAGTGCAGGCGCATGCCGACGGCCAGGTCGAAGTGGCGCATCAGCCCCAGCACCTGCTGCGGAGAGTAGGTGCCGTGCAGGATGCGACCTCGCTCGGCGGCGACCATGTGCGACAGCACCCCGTGGGAGTGCCGGATGTCGTCGCGCTCCATCGGCACGAACAGCACGTACGCGTCGATCCGGTGTACCAGAAAGTCACCGATCTGGGCCAGCAGCCGGTGGTAGCCGTCCACGTCGAGGCGTTCGGCGGCCCGGCCCGGCTCCCGCACGCTGATCCCGACGAGGCGCTTGCCGACCGGCACACCCTCCTCGGCCAGCAGGTGGGCCGGAAACTCCTCCGGTTGCAGAAGGAACGCCGGATCCGCGGTGACAGTGATCGGATTGAGCAGGCCGGCCTCCTCCAGCACCATCCGGGACTCCTGGTCCCGGACGGTCACCTGGGTCGCGCTGGAGAGCGTCTCCCGGACCATGCCGGTGTCCACCCCGTCGCTGAGCGGCCCGACCCCCACCGCGTACGTGATCAGCGGCAGGCCGCGTTCCTGGGCCACCCGGACCACCCTCAGGTAACGGCGGGCCTCCCTGTCGTACAGGATGCCGCCGCCGCCCAGGATGAGCAGGTCGAGCTGGGCCAGGACCAGGGCCGAGTCGGTACGGCTCACGCCCTCCCAGGGCACCGCTTCGACGTCCGGATGGGCGGCCCGGGTGTGCTCCGGATTCCGAGAGAAGACGATGATCCGGGCGTTCGGTTCCTGCGTACGCAGATCGGTGAGCAGGCCGGTGAGGATCGCCTCGTCGCCGAGGTTTCGCCCACCGTACGAGCCGAGCACACCGATGGTCAGTCCGGCGCCGTGCGTCATCCGTCGCTCCTCCCCAGGTGCGGTCCGCGCCGGGTTCCCGCTGGGCAGGTGAACAGTCCTGCCGAAGGGACCCGTCCCCGGGGCCGCCGGCAGCTCAGCCCGCCGGGGTGAGGCGCTTCGCCATCTGCTGCGAGGTGACCTCGAAGCCCAGACTGCGGTAGAGGCCGATCGCCACGGTGTTCGTGCCGAAGACGTTCAGACCCAGCTCGGCCACGCCGAGGTGGGCGAGTTCCGCCTCGATGAGCTGGATCATCCGCCGCGCGTGCCCGTGTCCCCGGTGCTCCTCGTGCACCTCGATGTTGTGGATCCAGGCCTGGTTCGGGGCGGCGGCCGTCGGCAGTGTCACCCAGATCCAGCCGACCTCGGTGTCGCCGACCCGGCCCACCCGCAGCAGGGCGCCCTCGGTGGCCGCGCCCGCCGGCAGAGACTCCCGGATCTGGGTGACCGACCGGTCGAGGGCCGCCTCCGGGGTCAGCCCCCGATGCGCCACCAGGTCCTCGGCGTACCCCTGCTCCAGTGATTCGAGCAGGCGGGCCAACTCCTGTGCCGTCATCGGCGTCAACGTCAACTCCACAGCGTCTCCCCGTTCATCGTCGCGAGCGGGTAGTGCAGCAGAACCCGTCTGGCCACGCCAACTGTTTCCCGGCCCGGGACGGACGGGACGGCCGGGGGTGCGCGGGCGGGCGACGATGGCAGCGTGCGGATCGCCCACGTCAGCGACAGCCACCTCACCAACCCGGAGGGGGTGGCCACCTCGGTCGGCACCACAGTGGCGCTGCTGCGCGCCGCCGGGCACCGGGTCGTGCTGCACTGCCCCGGCCCACTGTCCCGGTGTCGCCGCCGACCGGGTGAGGTGCCCTCGCTGTCGGTGCCGACCCGGCCGTACCGGTTGGCGCTGCCCCGGCCGCCCAGCGCACCGGTCGACGTGGTGCACGTGCACACCACCGGCCCGCTCGGCGTCGCCGGGCTGCGCTGGGCCGCCACCCGGGGCGTACCGACCGTACTGACCTGGCACACCGACCTCGTCGCGTACGCCGCGCACTACCCGGAGATCCCGATCGGGGCCGCGTACGCCGGCCTGCGGTTGGGTCTGCGCTGGCGGGCGTTCGACCTGTGGGCGCTCGCCCACCCCGGACCGGGTCGACAGGCCCGGCTGGCGGCGCTCGGGCGAACCCTCCTGGCCCACACCACTGTCCTGATCGCTCCGTCGGCGAAGACCGCGGCGATGATGGCGACGATGGCGGGGCGTACCCCGATCGTGGTCCTGCCGACCCCGGCCGCCGCACCGCACGCCGACGCCGACGATCGGCGGCGGCTGCGGGCCCGGCTCGGCATCCCGGCGGACGCGCCGGTGCTGCTCGCTGTGGGACGGGCCACACCGGAGAAGAACCCGGAGTTGTTGCTGGCCGCGTTCGCCCAGGTCCGCCGCGAGTTGCCAGCGGCCCAACTGGTGCTGCTCGGGGCCCGGCGGCACCGGCTCACGGTCCGCCGGATGGCCCGCCGGTACGGCGTCAGCGGCGCGCTGCACCTGCTCCGTCCGGTGCCACGCCACCGGGTCGGCGCCCACTACCGGGCGGCGGATGTGCTCGCGTTCACCTCCAGCACCGACACGCAGGGCCTGGTGCTCGCCGAGGCCGAGGCGTACGGACTGCCGGTGGCCATGGTGGACACTCTGCTCGCCGAACGGCCCGGCACCGGCACCACCCGACCGGTCGCCGAGCCCAGCCCGGCGGCGTTCGGGGCGCTGCTCAGCCGGCTGCTGACCGAACGGGAGTTGCGCGCAGGGGTGATCCGGGACGGCCGGGCGGCGGTGGCGGCCTGGTCCGGCGAGCGCTACCTCGCCGAGCTGGTCAAGCTGTACGCGACGCTGCCGCCGGTCAGTGCAGCGAGCGCGACGCCGTGAGAGGGGAACGAGGCCGTGGCGTCGACCGGGTCCTGCTCGTGAGCACGGCGGTGGTGATCGCGGTCGGGCTGGTCCTCGCCCTGGTCGCCGCCCGTGACGAGCCCGTCGAACTGCTCTTCTACTTCACCGTGCAGGTCAACCTGGCCTACCTGGTGCTGCTGCTGACCGGCGGCGGTGACCGGGTGCGCACGGCGCTCACCGTCTACCTTGTCGGCACCGCCCTGGTCTTCGTCCTCGTGCTGGCCAACCCCTGGAGCCGCTACGCCATGGTGGCGAACGCCGACGCCCGGGGGACGATCTCCGACGCCGGCAACCTGCTGCTGCACGTCGTGGCGCCGCCGCTGGCCGCCGCCCACTGGCTGAGGCACGGACCCCAGGCTGCGCTGCGCCCGGCGTACGCGGTCAGCCTGCTCGGCTATCCGCTGCTGTGGCTGACGGTCATCCTGGTCCGGGGCGCCCTCAGCCCGGCCGAGGACCGCTATCTCTACCCGTTTCTCGACGTGCCGCGACTCGGCTATCCCACTGTTGCCCGCAACGCCCTGCTCTTCGCCGTCACGCTGCTGCTGATCGCGCTGACCGCCGTCCACCTGACCCGGCGGCGGGGAAAAGGATTGTCCGGCGGCGTGGACGGGGTGCACGGTGAGTAGGTGACGCAGCAGACCACCAACCGGATCAGTAGCGTTCGTCGTCCGCCACCGCAGGGCATCCCCACCGTCCGCGCGTTTCAGCAGGCCCAGGCCGACGCCCTACTCCCCTGGCTGGCCACCCGCCTCCGGTGACCCGACGGGCAGGTCAGGGCGCCGTCGGCGTCGACTCCAGGTGGCGCGCCAGTTGCGCCAGGTCAGCAAGGCGCAGATCGCCGTCGAGGCCCTTCAGCGCGGCGGTCATCGCGCCGGCCGCCCGCCCGGCCCGCAGCCCCACCTCGGCGTCCTCCACGACGAGGCACCGCGCCACGGGTACGTCCAGCAGGGCGGCGGCCCGCAAATAGCCCTCCGGGTCCGGCTTGCCCACACGCACGTCCTCCACGGTGACCAGCACCGGCGCGACGATGTCGGCGGCACCGAGCCGAACCTCGGCCAGCCGGGCGTCGGCGCTGGTCACCACCGCCCAGGGCACCCCCAACCGGGCCAGGGTGTCCAGGAGTTCGTGCGCTCCGGGGGTGGCAACCACGTCGGACAGGTCGTCGTACTGCAACGAGAGCTGCCGCGCCGCAGCCGCTGCGACCGCGCTGTCGTCGAGCGCGGGCAGCAGCCGGCGGATGGTCCGGTAGGCGGGGCTGCCGTGCGCGATCGCCAGCGCGGCAGCAGGGTCGACGGCGTACTCGACAGCCCACCGCTCCCAGGCCCGCTCGACGGCGGCGTCGGAGTCGACCAGGGTCCCATCCATGTCGAACAGCACCGCGCCGATGCCTGCCAGTTCCACGCCCACGCTCCCCTTGTTGCTCGTCGGACGACAATAAGAACAAATCCACGACGTCGGCTGCTCCCCCACCCGATGATCCGAGCAACTTCGGGGAAGTTGCGGCCTCGCCGACTGCTGAGACAGCAACAACACTGAAGGTGCTCGGGTCATGACGTGTCGGCGAGGGGTGGCGCGCTTTCAGGCGTCGTTGTTCAGCGCCGGGCGTACCGCGTCGAGGAACGAGATGCGGTGATTCGTCCGCGCCTCGATGGCGGCGAGCCAGCGTTCCCGATGGCCCTCGCGCAGGGGCACCGGCGGGCCTCCTGGCTCCTCGCCCAGCCGGCGCTGGTCGGCGTGCTCCGCGCCGATGCTGGTCAACACCGACCGGGCCGCCGACACCACCTCCGCCGGGCCCTCCAGCATCACCAGGTTGTACGCCTCGTCCACGGCGCGCATCGCCGCGTACGCCTCGTCGTAGCCGGGCACCGGCTCACTCCGGCCGGCTTCGAGCCACCGCCGGTCCAACTGCCGGTACGCCTGGTCGTAGGCGCTCAGGAACCCGACGTACGCGTCCCGCCGTAGCTCGTCGCGGCGCGTCGCCCGCCGTTCGACGCTCTCCTGGCGGGCCACGCTGAGCTGGTAGGCCAGTTGCCGTCGGGTGCTCAACGCGCCGACCAGCCCGGTCAGGGCGGCGGCGGCCAACGTGGACAGTGAGGTGATCAGCGCGACGGCGACGGTGTCCTGCACCCAACCATCATGGCCCTGCCGGACACCCCGGTGCCCGCCACGACCCGTTGCCCGGGCCGTCTACGGTGCCGGCATGTCCCTTCGCGTGGCGCGCCTGTCGATCTGGCCCTTCGTCGTGGCCGCGTTCGCTCTGCGGGTCTGCGTCGAACTGTGGTTCAAGCCGGTCAACTGGCGGATCGATCCGAGCGGGGTCGCCTTCCTGGTGTGGACTGTCGTTCAGGTTGCCTGCTTCCTGGTGCCGTGGGCCGGCCATGCCCTGCTCACCAGAGGGTTCCGCCAGCGGCCGGCGACCTGGGCGGTGGCGGCCGGAACCGGAAGCTTCGTCGCGTCGACCAGTCCGCGCTGGATCAGCCCTCGGGCGATCCTCTTCGGCTGGTTGGCCGGTGTTTCTGTGCTGACCGAACGGGTGCCGGGTGAGGACCGCATGCGGCTCGCCGACCTACCAGGCAACGTCGCGCTGAGCATCGCCGTCCCGGCCGTCGTCCTGACCGGAGCGGCGGCCGTGTTGTTGCTGAACCGACCGCGACTGACCCTGGACCGCAACGGCATCACCAAGCAGTCGGTGACCCGACGCACCTTTCTCCGCTGGGACCGGCTGCTTCCCGGCGGTCCACCCGTGCCACCCCGGGGCGCCGCGACCATCACCCTCCAGCGGCAGCCGGCGACGCCGGGCGGCCCACCCGTGCCGTCGCCCCTGCCGACAGGCCCACTGCACGTGGATCCGGCCTTCCTCGCGGAGACGATCCGGCACTACGTCGAGCACCCCGAGCACCGGGCGGCCATCGGCACACAACACGAGTTGGACCGACTCCGCGCCGCGCTGGCCTGAGCGCGGCCGGTCAGGTGCTGGTGGTGAAGGGTGGGCGCGGCAGGTTTCGAACCTGCGACCCCTCGCTTGTAAGGCGAGTGCTCTCCCACTGAGCTACGCGCCCGGATCGCCCGTGGCGGGCCGGTGGCTGGCAAGCTTACCTGCCCGCCACCGACCCGGGCGCACGGCGTACCCGGTCAGTTTGTCGCTTCGGCGATGGCCTTGCGCCAGCCCTGCTGGTCGCGGGCCTCGCCCGGGCCGTTCATCTCGGCGAAGCGGACCACGCCGGTCTTGTCGATGACGAAGGTGCCCCGGTTGGCGAAGCCGGCCACGTCGTTGAAGACCCCGTACGCCTGGGCGACGGCGCCGTGCGGCCAGAAGTCGGCGAGCATCGGGAACTGGTAGCCCTCACGGTCGGCCCAGATCTTGTGGCTGTAGGCCGAGCCGACGCTGACGGTCAGCACCTGGACGTCGTCGTTCACGTACTCGCCGAGGTTGTCGCGCACCTCGCCCAACTCGCCCTGGCAGGTGCCGGTGAAGGCGAGCGGGTAGAAGACCAGCAGCACGGCGCGCCTGCCCCGGAAGTCCGAGAGGCGGACCTCCTGGTTGTTCTGGTCCTTGAGCACGAAGTCGGGTGCTTCGGCACCAACCTCGATGGGCATGCGAACTCCCCTCGCGTCGAGTCGGGTGACGGCGTCAGCCTGCTACCCGGCGGTGGGCGGACCGTCGGGCGAGCGGAGCGGCGCTGGCTACTTCTTGGCCTTGGCCCCTCGACGCAGCACCAGACGGGCGCCGCTCCAGTCCCGGCCGGCGTTGACGGTCGAGGTTTGCTGGAGGCCGGCGGTGGGCGCGGACTCCGCGACCTCGCTCGGCTCGACGTGCCCCTCACGCCCCGCCTTCGGGGTGAGCAGCCACACGACGCCGTTGTCGGCCAGCGGGCCGAGGGCATCGACGAGCAGCTCGAAAAGGTCACCGTCGCCGTCCCGGTACCAGACCAGCACCGCGTCGACCACCTCGTCGGTGTCCTCGTCGACCAGATCTCCACAGCGGTCGGTCAGGGCGTCTCGGAGATCCTGGTCGACGTCGTCGTCGTACCCCATCTCCATGACGACCATCCCCGGTTCGATTCCGAACCGGTCCGCCAGGCTGCGTACCCCGTCGGCGGCCTGACCAGCGGTCGCGCTCACTGTCGCGTGCCTCCTCATCTCGTCCCTGCTCGCGGCGTCGGTGCGACGCCGTCAGGCAAAGTCCACACAGTTGTTGGTCTTCGCGCAAGTGGCGCACCGGGTGGAACGGAATTTACCGTGCCAGCAGCGTACGGGCACCGTCGGTAATGGCTTCAGCGGAGACCAGTACGTGACGCGCTGCCGGACCTAATGGTACAAACGAGTCAACTCCCGCCACTCGACGTGCGGCACCGACATATCCGGCGTCGACCAGGGCGGCGATCACGCCCTCGCCGACCCCGCCGGAGCGGCGCGTCTCGTCCACCACCAGCACCCGACCGGTCGCCGAGGACTCCCTGATGATGTCGGCCACCGGCAGCGGAGCCAGCCACCGCAGATCCACCACGCGGGTACCCACGCCCTCCTCGGCGAGGACTGCGGCGGCCCGCAGCGACATCCGTACCCCGTTACCGAAGGTGATGATGGTGAGGTCGTCCGCCGAGCCGACCCGGTAGACCCGGGCCCGCCCGATCGGCACGTGCCCGGCCACCCAGCCGCCCGGCTCCGGATATCCGGCCAACCACTCCCCGTCACCCTCCGTGTACAGGTCGCGGGTGTGATAGAGCGCGATCGGTTCCAGGAACACGCAGACACTGCCGTCCACCGCCGCGCTGGCCAGACAGGTCCGCAGCATGGGCGCGGCATCGTCCGGCCGCGCCGGCACCGCGACCACCAGACCGGGCACATCCCGGAGTACGGCCACCGAGTTGTCGTTGTGGAAGTGCCCGCCGAACCCCTCCTGGTACGCCAGGCCCGCCACCCGCACCACCATCGGGTTGCGGAACGCCCCCTGCGAGAAGAACCGCATGGTGGCCGCCTCACCGCGCAGCTGGTCCTCGGCGTTGTGCAGGTACGCCAGGTACTGGATCTCCGGCACCGGCAGCATCCCGGCCAGCCCGGCGCCGAGGCCCAGCCCGAGCACCGACGTCTCGTCCAGCAGGGTGTCGAAGACCCGGGCCGCCCCGAACCGGTCGCGCAGCCCCTTCGTCACCCCGTACACGCCGCCCTTGGCGGCCACGTCCTCACCGAAGAGCGCCATCTGCGGATGGTCGAGCATCCCGTCGGCGAGCGCGGCGTTGATGCTCTGCGCCAGGGTCATCGGCCCGGCCAGCTCCGGCGGCTTGCCGCCGAACGCCTCCGCCCGGGCGCCCGCGCCCGGCCCGCTGGCCCGCGCCGCGGCGTCGGCCACCGCCCGCGCCACCCGCACCGGACGACGTGGGGCCAGCGCCGACACCACGTCGGCAGCGGAGGCCAGCTTCGGCTCGCCCAGCACCTCCTCGGCCAGTCGGCGCACCTGCCAGCCGGTCTCGTCGTACCGGGCCAGCAGCTCCTCGCCGGTCGCCACGCCCGCGTCGACAAGCAGCCGCGCGGTGGCGGCGACCGGGTCCCGGTCCAGGTCCTCGGCCAGCTCGGCCGAACTCCGGTACGCCGACTCCGCGTCCGCCCCGGCGTGCCCCATCAGCCGTACGGTGCGCAGGTGCAGCGCCGCCGGCCGGCGGTTGCGGCGTACCCAGGCCGCGGCCTCCGCCGCCACCTCGTACGTCCGCACCGGGTCGGCTCCGTCCGCGCTGAAGTAGCGGATGCCCGGCTTGGCCCGCAGGGTCGCCTCGACCCAGCCCTCCGGCGAGCGGACGCTGATGCCCAGCCCGTTGTCCTCGCAGACGAAGAGCACCGGGATCCGCAGACCCGCGTGGTCGTACCACCCGGCGGTGTTGAAGGCTGCTGTGGCGCTGGCGTGGTTGACCGAGGCGTCGCCGAAGGAGCAGACCACTATGGCGTCCGGTGGCCAGGGTGCGTGCGTGGCCCCCGCGCCGCTGCCGACCCGCACCCCGGCCCCGGTACGCCGTCCGGCGCTGTCCAGCCGGCGCAGCCGCTCCACTGCCAGTCCCATTCCGACCGCGCGGGGCAGGTGCGAGGCGATGGTGGAGGTGGTCGGCACGATGGCCAGGTCGGCCCGGCCGAACACCTTGTGCCGCCCCCCGGCGATCGGTTCGAGGCTGGACGCGACCATCCCGCGCAGCACGTCCCGGGCCGCGTCGGCGTACGCCGCGAACCCGTTGGCCACCCCGTTCGGTTCGGTACCGGCTGACTCCGATTCGGACCCCTGCGGATCGGCGGTCGGCTCGGGTTCGCGGGTCGATGCGTCGCCGTCTGTCGACTCACTGTCGGAGGACCGCTCGGAGCCAATGGTCCGCGCTCGCTCGGCGTCCTGGTCGGGATCGGCGGTCCGAGTCCGGCCGGCGTCCTGGTCGGGATCGGCGGTCCGAGTCCGGCCGGTGTCCTGGTCGGGCTCGACGGTCCGCGTCGGATCGGCGGACGGCTGGGAGTCGGTGGCCAGCGTCGGGTCGGCGGCGACCTGGGCGGCGCGCAGACAGTAGAAGGCGCCCGAGCGGTAGTGCAGCAGAGCCGGATCGGTGGGACGCAGCGCGGCAGCGACAGCGGCGTTGCCCTCGTGCCCGGCCGAGCCGATAGTGTAGAAACCCTCCCCGAAGCTGCGCAACCAGCGGCCGGCCAGGTCGAGCTGCCGGCTGGTCACCTGGGCGTCGAACAGGTCGAGCACCTGCGCGCCGGTCAGCGGGGCGTCGTCGGTGACCGGGTCGGCGGGGTCACGCCGCCGCTCGGCGGCAGGCAGCGCCGCCAGCGTCTCCCGGAACCGGTCGTCGAGATCTTGCGGGGTGGTCACGTCGGACAGCATTACCGACGGAAGGCCTGCTCGCCCAGTGGGACACGGCCGGCAGGGGTGCGCTCACTCCGGCCCGAGGGACTCCGGACAGCCGCCGTCGGACACCTTCCAGACCAGGTCACGAAGGGTGCTCAGCTCCTGGTCGCTCAGCCCGGACAGGAGTCGGGAGTCGGACATCACCTCGATCACCCGGGCTCGCACGGCGCGACCCTCCTCGGTCACCACCAGCGTCTTCTGCCGCCGGTCCGTCGGGTCGGTGCGGCGCTCGACCAGCCCGGCCTGCTCCAACTTGTCGACCAACACCGTCACGTTCGACCGGTCACAACCCAACTGACCGGCGAGATCCCGGGCCGGCAGCGGGTGGTCCGGGTCCAACTCCCGCAGCGCCCGGGCCGCCGCCGGGGTGAGCCCCAGATCGGCGAACGCGGAATCCTGCCGGTGTCGCAACGCGGCGGTGACGTGCGCCATCCGCCGCACCACATCGACGGCGAGACCGGTCCGATCCACCGGACCGCCCACCGCTGAACCCACCTGCCGCGTCACGACCACATCGTACGCAACAGCCCGTCACCGCCAGCTCACCGATCAGGCCAGGACGGGCCACCCCGCGCACCCGCTGCGCCGATCTTGCAGTTTCGGTTGTCCAGATGAGTGGGATGTCCCTTGTGTCGGGACAGTAAGTGCAAGATCGCCGGGAGAGGGGCGGGGTTAGGCGGGGAGGAAGGAGAAGCGGACTTGGCGGGTCGGGTTGTCGCCGTTGGTGTCGACGAGGCAGATCGACTGCCAGGTGCCGAGCGCCAGTCGACCGCCGAGCACCGGCAGCGTGGCGTACGGCGGGATGAACGCCGGCAGCACGTGGTCGCGGCCGTGGCCGGGCGAGCCGTGTCGGTGCCGCCAGCGGTCCTCGGTGGGGAGCAGGTCGTCCACGGCGCTGAGCAGGTCGTCGTCGGACCCCGACCCGGTCTCGATGATCGCCAGGCCGGCGGTGGCGTGCGGCACGAAGACGTGCAGCAGGCCGTCGCCCTCGCCCGAGACGAACTGCTGGGCCTCGGCGGTGATGTCCCGGACGGTCGGCCGGGACCCGGTCTGGACGGTGATCACGTCGCTGCGCATACGTCGCATTCTGCCGCAGTGCGCGGTCAGGAACTGCCGCCACCGCCACCCGAGTCGCCGCCACCGGACCAGCCGCCACCGGAGTCACCGCCGGACCAGCCCCATCCGGACCAGCCTCCCCCGGAGTCGCCGCTGCCGCCGGCCGGCTCCGTACCGTCGGAGCTGTCGTGGTCACCGTCACGCTGACGGCCGACGTGCCCGCTGCCGGCATCCCCGGCGGGCATCGGGTAGAAGCCGTACCCGCCGCCGTCCGAGTCCGAACGAGGGCGACGACGTCCGGACTGGCCGCTCCGGCGGGCAGCGCGGATCGCGTCCCGCAGCAGGCCCGCGCCGAGCACCGCCACCAGGGCGCCGAGGGCCACCAGTCCGACCATCGGCAGGTTGCCGGAGGCGAGGGCGACCGCGCCGATGACCAGGCCGACCACCCCGACAACGATCATGATCGCGGCGACCGCGACACGGCGTCCGTTCATGGCGGTAACGGTAGGACCGGCGGTCAAACCGCTCAGGTTCCACACGGTCGTCGCGCTAAGTTACCGGCGAGTACCTGTGTTCAGCATCGCGTCGGGGGCACCTAGACGTGACGACGGGTGCCACCAGGGGGCAGGATGGCGCTAGAGACCTATCCCACACACAACCGAGGGAACGCCTGTGGCTACGGAACGCAAGCGCCCGGTGATCAGCGACGGCCTACCGAGCCAGCTTCCGGACATCGACCCTGAAGAGACCAGCGAATGGGTCGAGTCGCTTGACGGTGTCATCGACGAACGCGGGGCCAAACGCGCCCGCTACGTCATGCTGCGCCTGCTGGAGCGGGCCCGTGAGCGCCAGGTCGGGGTTCCGCCCCTGACCACCACCGATTACATCAACACCATCCCGTCGGAGCGCGAGCCCTGGTTCCCGGGTGACGAGCACGTCGAGCGGCGAATCCGGGCGTACGTCCGGTGGAACGCCGCCATGCTGGTGCACCGGGCGCAACGCCCGGAGATCGGCGTCGGCGGTCACATCTCCACCTTCGCCAGCTCGGCCTCGCTCTACGAGGTGGGCTTCAACCACTTCTTCCGGGGCAAGAACCACCCGGGCGGTGGCGACCAGATCTTCTACCAGGGCCACGCCTCCCCCGGCATGTACGCGAGGGCGTTCCTGGAGGGGCGGCTCAGCGAGCACCAGCTCGACGGGTTCCGCCAGGAGCTGTCGCACCCCGGTGGTGGGCTGCCCTCGTACCCGCACCCTCGGCTGATGCCGGACTTCTGGGAGTTCCCCACCGTCTCGATGGGCCTCGGCGGTCTGAACGCGATCTACCAGGCCCGCTTCAACAGGTACCTGCAGCACCGCGGCATCAAGGACACCTCCCAGCAGCACGTCTGGGCGTTCCTCGGCGACGGCGAGATGGACGAGCCGGAGACGCTCGGCGCGATCGGCGTCGCCGCCCGCGAGGAACTGGACAACCTCACCTTCGTGATCAACTGCAACCTGCAGCGGCTGGACGGCCCGGTCCGGGGCAACGGCAAGGTCATGCAGGAGCTGGAGGCGTTCTTCCGGGGTGCCGGCTGGAACGTGATCAAGGTCGTCTGGGGCCGTGAGTGGGACCCGCTGCTCGCCGCGGACACCGACGGCGCGTTGGTCAACCTGATGAACACCACGACCGACGGCGACTACCAGACCTACAAGGCGGAGTCCGGCGCGTACGTGCGGGAGCACTTCTTCGGCCGTGACGCACGGACCCGCAAGATGGTCGAGCCGCTCAGCGACGACGAGATCTGGAACCTCAAGCGGGGTGGGCACGACTACCGCAAGCTCTACGCGGCCTACAAGGCGGCCACCGAGCACACCGGTCAGCCCACTGTCATCCTGGCGAAGACGATCAAGGGTTGGACCCTCGGTTCGCACTTCGAGGGCCGCAACGCGACCCACCAGATGAAGAAGCTGACGCTGGAGGACCTGAAGACCTTCCGCGACCGGCTCTACCTGGACATCCCGGACTCGGCGCTGGAGGACAACCCCTACCTGCCGCCGTACTTCCACCCGGGCGAGAAGTCCGAGGAGCTGGCGTACCTCAAGGAGCGGCGCGAGCAGCTCGGCGGGTACCTGCCGTCCCGGCGCACCAGCACGAAGCGGCTGGCCATCCCCGGCCCGGAGCGGTTCGCCGACGTCAAGCGCGGCTCGGGCAAGCAGAAGGTGGCCACCACGCAGGCCTTCGTCCGTCTGCTCAAGGACGTGATGAAGGACAAGGAGTTCGGCAAGCGTTGGGTGCCGATCATCCCGGACGAGGCCCGCACCTTCGGCCTCGACTCGATCTTCCCGACCGCGAAGATCTACTCGCCGCACGGCCAGCGCTACACCTCGGTCGACCGCGAGCTGTTCCTGTCGTACAAGGAGTCGACCTCCGGGCAGATCCTGCACGAGGGGATCAACGAGGCCGGTTCGGTGGCTTCGTTCACCGCGGCCGGCTCGGCGTACGCCACGCACGACGAGCCGATGATCCCGATGTACATCTTCTACTCGATGTTCGGGTTCCAGCGGACCGCCGACGGGCTGTGGGCAGCGGCCGACCAGATGGCCCGAGGCTTCCTGCTCGGCGCCACGGCGGGTCGGACCACGCTCAACGGTGAGGGCCTTCAGCACGAGGACGGGCACTCGCTGCTGATCGCCGCCACCAACCCGGCCGTGGTGGCGTACGACCCGGCGTTCGCGTACGAGATCGCGCACATCCTGGAGCAGGGTCTGCACCGGATGTACGGGGACGCGCAGGAGAACGTCTTCTACTACCTGACGGTCTACAACGAGCCGACGCTGCAGCCGGCCGAGCCGGCCGACGTGGACGTGGAGGGCCTGCTCAAGGGCATCTACCGCTACTCGCCGGCACCGCAGGTCGACGGTCCGAAGGCCAACCTGCTCGCCTCGGGCACCGGGATGCAGTGGGCGCTCAAGGCCCAGCAGCTCCTCGCCCAGGACTGGGGGGTGGGCGCCGACGTCTGGTCGGTGACCTCCTGGACCGAGCTGCGCCGCGACGCGGTGGAGACCGAGGAGTACAACCTCCTCAACCCGGGCGCAGAGGCGAAGGTTCCGTACATCCAGCAGAAGCTGGCCGAGGCGGACGGGCCGAAGATCGCGGTCAGCGACTTCATGCGCGCGGTACCGGATCTGATCGCCCGCTGGGTACCCGGCGACTACACGTCGCTCGGCACCGACGGTTTCGGCATGTCGGACACCCGGCACGCGCTGCGCCGGCACTTCCACGTCGACGCGGAGTCGATCGTGGTGGCCACGCTGCGGCAGCTCGCCCGCAGCGGCGCGGTGGCGACCACGGTGCCGGCCGAGGCCGCCAAGAAGTACGCGATCGACGATGTCAACGCCGCACCGGTCGGCGAGACCGGCGGCGACAGCTGATCCAGCACCACTGAGCAGGGCCCGGCGCATCCGCGCCGGGCCCTTTTCGGTGTACGGAGCGGCGGTGGTCCGGGAGCCCTGGCGGGGATCCGGACCACCGCCGTCGCGGGTGACGCCGGGAGGATGGGCGCTCGTCAGCCGACGGCGGCCAGGTCGGTGAGCCGGGCCAGCGAGTCCTCCAGGTCGGCGCCGACCCGACGCAGTCCGAGGCGCAGCATGGCCGCCTTGACCGGGCCGGCCGGCCAGCGGACCACGATGAGGCGCACGATCGTCCCGCCCTCCTCCTCGTCTCCGGTGAGCTGGACGTAGATCTCGGTGCGCGCCTCCGCCCGAGATCCAGCACCCTTGGCCCGTTCCCGCCAGCCGATCAGCGTCGGCTCCTGGTAGGCGATCACCTCGGCCTCATGCGCCGAGCCACGCCCTGCCTGGACGAGTTGTCGCCGCCCGAAGCCCTCTCCCGAGAGCACTTCGGCCGCTCGGACCCCGGCCAGCCAGGCCGGCAACTGCTCGGCCCGCTGCACGACATCCCAGACCACTTCAATTGGCGCCGCCACGTGCGCACTGCGTTCCACGAGGATCATTTCCGTCTTTCCTCCGGTGAGGACATCCCACGATATCGGCACTCTATGCGCTAAATCGGACTTACCTGGACGGGTTCGGAAAAAGACACGCCGATCAACCATTGCGGAATGCGTCAGGCCGGCCTATGGCGCATTCATCGAGAGCGCTCTAAAGTCCCGAACACGTTTCACGTTGACCGGGAGGGCGCATGTCGACAGCACCGATGCCCCAGTTCCCCACCGGCTTCCGCTGGGGCGTCTCCACATCGGCCCACCAGATCGAGGGCGCCACCACCGCCGACGGACGCGGTCCGTCCATCTGGGACACGTTCGCGCACTCCCCCGGGCGGATCAGCGACGGCAGCAGCGGCGAGGTGGCCTGCGACCACTACCACCGGCACACCGAGGACGTCGCGCTGCTGGCCGGCCTGGGCGTCTCCGCGTACCGGTTCTCCATCGCCTGGCCCCGGGTCCAGCCCACCGGATCCGGTCCGGCCAACCCGGCCGGCCTGGACTTCTACGACCGCCTGGTGGACGAGTTGTTGGCCGCCGGCGTCGACCCGGTGGCCACCCTCTACCACTGGGACCTGCCGCAACCCCTCGAAGACGCCGGCGGCTGGCTGCACCGCGACACCGCCGCCCGCTTCGCCGAGTACGCCGAGAAGACCGCCGCCCGGCTCGGCGACCGGGTCCGGCTCTGGATCACCCTCAACGAGCCGTTCATCCACATGAGCCTCGGCTACGGCATGGGCGAACACGCCCCCGGCCGGGCGCTGCTGTTCGACGCCTTCCCGGTCGCCCACCACCAACTGCTCGGGCACGGGCTCGCGGTCGCCGCGCTGCGGAGCCACAGCGCCAGCCCGGTGGCGATCGCCAACAACTACTCGCCGGTGCGGGTGCTCGGTGACCGCGACGCCGACCGGGCCGCCGGGGCGACGTACGAGGCGCTGCACAACCGGCTCTTCACCGACCCGCTGCTCGGCCGCGGCTACCCGGATCTGCCCGGATTCGACCCGAGCGTCATCCACCCCGGCGACCTCGACACGATCGGCGCGCCGATCGACGTGCTCGGAGTCAACTACTACAACCCCACCGGGGTACGGGCTGCCGAGGAGGGTTCACCACTGCCGTTCGACCTCGTGCCGCTGGACGGCTACCCACGCACCGCCTTCGACTGGCCGGTGGCCCCCGACGGGCTACGCGAGCTGCTCGGCTGGCTGCGCGACACCTACGGCGACGCGCTGCCACCCATCGAGATCACCGAGAGCGGCTGCGCGTACGACGACGCGCCCGACGCCGACGGGCAGGTGGCCGACCCGGAGCGGATCGCCTACCTCGACGGGCACCTGCGGGCGGTCCGGGCCGCCGTCGACGACGGGGTGGACGTCCGCGGGTACTTCGTCTGGTCGCTGCTGGACAACTGGGAGTGGGCCGAGGGCTTCACCAAGCGCTTCGGTCTGGTGCACGTCGACTACGCCACCCAGACCCGTACGCCGAAGTCGTCGTACACCTGGTTGCGCGACGTGATCGCGGCCAGCCGGCCGGGGTCGGCGCGGTGACCACCCTCGACCCGACGCCGGCGTCGCTGCCGGCGGCACTCGCCGAGCCGACGGTGCCGGTGCGGCGCGGCTGGATCGGTCTGATCTTCGCGGCCAACCTCGGCGTGTGGATGGCGTTCTTCACGCCCATCCAGGTGCTGCTGCCGCAGCAGATCGAGCAGATCGCGCCCGGCGACAAGGAGAACATGCTGGCAGTGGTCACCGGCCTCGGTGCGCTGGCAGCGGTGCTGGCCAACCCCCTGGCCGGCGCGTTCTCCGACCGGACCTGCCTGCGGATCGCCGGCCGCGAGTTCGGCCGTCGGCACGTCTGGACGGCGGGCGGGGCCGTGCTCGGCGCGGCGGCCCTGGTGCTGCTGGCCCAGCAACGGACCATCCTCGGCGTCGCCCTCGGCTGGGTCGCCGCGCAGGTCTGCTTCAACGCGATGCTGGCCAGCCTCACCGCCGCCATCCCGGACCGGGTGCCGGTGCGGCAGCGCGGTGGCGTCTCGGGGTGGGTGGGCATCCCGCAGGCGCTCGGGTTGGTGCTCGGCGCGGTGCTGGTCACCGCCGTGGTCACCGGCAACGCCGCCGGCTACCTGGCCATCGCCGTGGCCATCCTGCTGCTGTCACTGCCGTTCGCGCTGTTCACCCCCGACGAACCGCTGCCGCGTACCCATCGCCCGGCGATCCGGACGCGAGCGCTGCTCGCCTCGATGTGGATCAGCCCCCGCCGGCACCCGGATTTCGCCTGGGCCTGGATCACCCGGTTCCTGGTCCAGCTGGGAAACGCCCTGGGCACCCTCTACCTGCTGTACTTCCTCAGCGACGGGGTGCGCCACCCCGACCCCGAGGGCGGCCTGCTGATCCTGATCCTGCTCTACACGCTCGGCATGATGCTGACCGCTGTGATCGCCGGCCGGATGTCCGACCGTTCCGGCCGCCGCAAGATCTACGTGATCGTCTCCGGGCTGATCATGGCGGTGGCGGCGCTGCTGCTCGCTGTCGCGCCGGTCTGGCCGATGGCGATCGTCGCCGCGCTGCTGCTCGGCGCCGGCTACGGCGTCTACCTCTCGGTGGACGCCGCGTTGATCACCCAGGTGCTGCCCCGGGCCACCGACCGGGCCAAGGACCTGGGGGTCATCAACATCGCCAACTCGGCGCCCCAGGTGCTCGGCCCGGCGCTCTCCGCCCCGCTCGTGGTGTACCTGGGCGGCTATCCCACGCTCTACGCGGTCACCGCAGTGGTCACCCTGCTCGGCAGCGCGCTGGTCGTCAAGATCCGCTCCGTCCCCTGAGCAAGGGGGCGGTGGCGGAAAGCAGTCGCGTACCGCCGTAGGCTGGGGGACGTGACAGTACGTGTGCGCTTCGCCCCTTCCCCGACCGGTATGTTCCACGTCGGCGGCGCCCGCTCGGCGCTGCAGAACTGGATCTACGCCAAGCAGCAGGGCGGCGTGTTCGTGCTGCGCATCGAGGACACCGACGCGGCGCGCAACAAGCCCGAGTGGACCGAGGGCATCCTCTCCGCGCTGGACTGGATCGGGATCTCCCGGGGCAGCTACGAGGGCCCGTACTTCCAGTCGGCGAACGCCGGCGAGCACCGGGCCGCCGCAGCGCGCCTGCACGAGTCGGGCCGCGCCTACTACTGCGACTGCACCCGCGAGGACGTGCAGGCCCGCACCGGCTCGCAGTACCAGGGCTACGACGGCTACCACCGCGACCGTGGCCTCGGCCCCGGCCCCGGGCACGCCCTGCGCTTCCGTACGCCCGACGAGGGCGCGACGGTTGTGGTCGACCTGATCCGTGGTGAGCCCACCTTCGAGAACAAGCTCATCGAGGACTTCGTCATCGCCCGGGGCGACGGCTCGCCGGTCTTCCTGCTGGCCAACGTCGTCGACGACATGACGATGGGCATCACTCACGTGATCCGGGCCGAGGAGCACCTGCCCAACACCCCCAAGCAGCAGTTGCTCTGGGAAGCCCTCGGGGTCAAGCCGCCGATCTGGGCGCACGTGCCGGTGGTGGTCAACGAGAAGCGGCAGAAGCTCTCCAAGCGCCGGGACAAGGTCGCCCTGGAGGCGTACCGCGACGAGGGTTACCTCGCCGGCGCGATGCGCAACTACCTCATGCTGCTCGGCTGGGCCCCCTCCGGCGACCGGGAGATCGTTCCCTGGTCGGTCATCGAGGACGAGTTCCGGCTGGACGAGGTCAACCTCTCCTCGGCGTTCTTCGACGAGAAGAAGCTGCGGGCGTTCAACGGCGAGTACATTCGCGCGCTGCCGGTGGCCGAGTTCGTCGACGCCTGCCAGCCGTGGCTGACCGGCACCGGGACCATCGCGCCGCCGCCCTGGCAGCCGGAGGAGTTCGACGCCGACGCGTTCGCCGCCGTGGCGCCGCTGGCCCAGACGCGGATCGCGGTTCTCAGCGAGATCGTGCCGAACGTCGACTTCCTCTTCCTGGCCTCGCCGCTGATCGACGAGGCCGCCTGGACCAAGACGATGAAGGACGGTTCCGCCGAGCTGCTGGACGACGCCGTCGCGGCGTTCGAGGCGCTGGACTCCTGGGACGCCGAGTCGTTGAAGTCGACGCTGGAGGCGGTCGGCGCCGAGCGGGGCCTCAAGCTCGGCAAGACGCAGGCACCGGTACGGGTCGCTGTCACCGGCCGCACCGTCGGTCTGCCGCTGTTCGAGTCGCTGGAGGTGCTCGGTCGCGAGCGCACCCTGACCCGGATGCGCGCCGCCCGCCTGCGCCTGGTCTGACTGTCGCCCGTCAGCTCGTCAGCTCGTCAAGAAGACGTCGCCGGCCTAGCTCCGCTTCGCCCTGCCTTTGCTCTGCACCCCAATTTGCACCGGTCGCCGACCGCCGCCGTTCGTCGCCGACCGCCGCCGTTCGTCGCCGACCGCCGCCGTTCGTCGCCGACCGCCGCCGACCGTCGCCGACCGTCGCCGTCGCATCCGCGGGTGCAGAGCAAAGGATGATGCGCACGCTGCCCACCGGGAGCGGCGAGGATCAGAGGGTTACCGAGCTCGTCGCTGGCGGCGGAACACGAGACCGGCCCCGAGTGCGGCGAGCAGCAACAGGCCACCGAGCGCCCAGATCCACCAGCGACCGCCGGAGTCGGATCGCTCCGACGCCGCCGGCACCGTGGAGGCCGTCGAACCGCCGGGGGTCGCCGACGCGGGCCCGGCGGAGGGTACGCCGACGGCCGACGCGGCGGCCGAGGGCGAGCCGGCCGGGTTGGTGCTGGCGGCGGCCGACGGCGAGGCGGACGGATCGGCGGCGGTACCGGTGGTGAGGGTGAACCGCACCTCGCCCTTCACCGGGTGCCCGTCGGACGACGCGAGCTGGTAGCCGACGATGTAGAGCCCGGCGGCGGCCGGCTTGAACGGCACCCGCACTCGACTGCCGTCGAAGGCGGGAGTCCCGCCAGCGACCACATTGTCCGGTCCGGTTATTGTGATCTTCGTCGTAGTTGGTGACGGCTTGGCGAGGAACCGCAGCTCGACCCGGGCGGGCGCCGACGCCACGCGGGCGCCGTCGCGCGGGTTGCTGCCGGTCAGCTGGTTGTGGGCGGCGGCCGGAGTCGCCGGCACCAGAAACGACACACCGAACGCCACGCCGAGCACCACTGGCATGACCCGCACCGTACGTGTAACCCTGCCCCCCATGAACCCCTCCGTAAGGGTACGATCCGCCCGCTGATCAAACGGCTCCTCATTAGTCGAGCAGAGATCGCAGATAGTTCCAATTACTGTTCCGAAAGCTGCAACTCATCGACGTTCTGCGGAGTCTGTAGGAGTGGACGCGACCATCCGGTCGATGCCGCACCGGCAGATCGGTCCAGACGTCACGACGAAGCCATCCATCGAACGGGGCGAGGAGGCGGGATGGTCCGACACATGAGGCGGTTGGCCGCCGTGTTGGCGGGCACGCTGGCGGTGGCACTGCTGTCGCTAGGCACCGCCAGCTCGGCCTCGGCGGCACCGAAGCCGGCACCCGCCGGAGTGGACATCACCGGCACGGGGCTGTCCGCGCCGCTGCGGTTGCACGCGGACACGGAGCCCGCCCTCGTGGGCGCGGTCATCGACCAGGTCAACTTCCTCGCTCGCACCGGCATGCCGACCGGTCCGAAGGCAGCCAACCTCGGTCCGAAATACACTGTCGTGGTGCTCGCCGGCGAGACGCCGAAGCAGACCTACGACCTCTATCCCAAGGCGATCGGCGGCCCTCGCGTCTTCCGGCCGGCGAAGCAGCCGGACGGCCGCAAGACCAGCGCCGGCTGGTTCCTGGGTCGGCTCAGCATGTCCGAGACCCTGCGCGCCGCCGGTGTGCCGCTGGAGCGGCAGTTCGACACGGTCAGTGGCGGCGCGGGCGGCGGCGAGCGAGTTCTCCCGGAGGACACGCTCGACCCGGCGAAGGACCTCGACGAGGCGCTCGGCGACCTGCAACACCTGCTGCTGCTCAACGTCGGCGTGATGCTGACCATCACGGTCGGCCTCGCCGGGATCGCCCTGCTGATCCGTCGGCGCACGCGCTGAGCCGACGCACGCGCTGAGCCGACGCACGCGCTGAGCCGACGCACGCGCTGAGCCGACGCACTCGCTGATCAGCGGGTGCGTCGGCGGTGCTCAGCACCAGCGGCGCGGTGGGCGCTCCCGGCGGGTGGCCCGCGGCCGCGGTCGGACCGCGCCGTGCCGGTGCGCCCCGGCCCAGCCGGGAAGTTCGCTGAGGCAACCAGCGGGAACGTCCGCGTCGGGCTCGGCGAGACCGGCGGGCTCGGCAGAGCGCTGACGCGGCAGCACGGGTTCGTCATCGACGCGCCCGTGCAGTGGCTCGACCGGGTGCGCTGGTGCGCCGCCGACCGGCCGGCGGTGCTTGCCAGCCGCCTGCGGGTCGTGGTGCCCCGGCCGGCAGGGCTCGCCCTGGGCGCAGCCGTGTTCGGCCTCCCCGTGCGCCATCCCCGGTCTCCTCACGCTCGCCTCGCCCCCGGGTGCTCTCCCCGAGGTGCCCTGTCACCGTACTGGCCGGGACCGACGGGCCGCGCGCAGCGTACCCGGGGTCCGGACCGGTCGGTCCTCGAAGAGGCCGCTGAGCGCGGGGGCCGGTTACGCAGTTCACACCTTCTTTTCGCGCAGTTCACCCGGCGAGTCACGGTCGAGGGCCCACCGGCGGTCGGTAAGGGTCCGCGTACCCCTTTCGGCGCATGGCGGTGCGGTCGAGGTCCTCCCCCGGTGGGAGTTCGGCGGACGACGGCTGTGGTGGGATCGGGGCATGCGTGCGCCACCGTGGCTCGACTCCGGCACCCTCGGCCGCGACCTCGTGCTGGCCGGCGCGTCACTGGCCGGTGGCCTGGTGCTACACGCCCTGGGTTGGCAACCGCAGGTCCGTCCGGCGGGGAACGTGCCGTCGGCGCTGTTCCTGCCGCCGCTGGTGGCGGTCTGCGTCGCCGTCGGCCTACGGCGGGTCGCACCACGCGCCAGCCTGGCCGTGGGGACCGGCGCGCTGGTGGTCGACACGGCGCTGGGCAGTTCGCTGGGCACGGTCCTGGTCTACACGCAGGTGCTCTACGACGCCTGCGTGTACGGCCCGCCCCGGCTGTGGCGGTGGTTGCTGCGGATCACCGTGGCGCTGAGCCTGGTCGGGGTGGTCGTCGGCGTGCTCGGGTACGGCCAGTGGCGCGGAGCGGCGCTCGGGGTGCTGGTGGTGCTCGCCGGGGTGCTGCCGGTCCTGACCGGCATCAGTGTGCGGCAGTACCGCGACCAGGCCGCCGCCGAGCGGGCGCGGGCCGAGCAGACCGCCCGGTTGGTCGAGTTGGACCGTCGGCAGGCGGTCAGCGCCGAACGGGCCAGGATGGCCCGGGAGCTGCACGACGTGGTCGCGAACCACCTCAGCGCGGTGGCCATCCACGCCACCGCCGTGCTGTCCGTGCCCGGGTTGGATCGCGGCCAGGTCGAGTCGGCGTTGCGGGTGATCCGGGAGAGCAGCGTGCAGGGGCTGGCGGAGATGCGTCAGATGATCGAGGTGCTGCGCGAGCCGGGCGCCACCGGTGGTTCGGCGCCATCGGGTGACGACCCGACCGTGCCGGAGGTGATCAGCGCCCGGCTGGCCGAGGCGGACGGGCTGGTCGACCGGATCCGGGCCGCCGGCTTGGCGGTGCGGGTCCGCACCGACGGCACGCCGGGGCCGCTGCCGGTGGCGGTGGACCTGGCCGCGTACCGGATCGTGCAGGAGTCGCTGACCAACGCGCTCAAGCACGGCACGGGTGAGGCCGACCTGACGATCGCGTACGGGTCGGCGGAGGTGGTGCTGACTGTGGAGAACCCGGTGCGTCGGCACGGGGTCGGTCTGCCGGGCGCCGGGGCCGGGCTGATCGGCATGCGGGAGCGGACCACGCTGCTGGCCGGTCGGATCACCGCGGGGCCGCAGGATGGTCGCTGGCTGGTCCGGGCCGCCCTGCCCACCGGGGAGGTCGGGTGACCGGGCCGTCAGGCGACGCGGGCACGGCGACGGTACGGGTGGTGCTCGCGGACGACCAGCCAGCGGTGCGGGCGGGGCTGGCCCTGATCCTGGGTGGCTCGCCGGGCATCGAGGTGGTCGGCGAGGCAGGCGACGGCGACGAGGCGGTGCGGTTGTGTCGGGAGTCGCGCCCGGACGTGGCGGTCCTGGACGTCCGCATGCCCCGCCGGGACGGGATCTCCGCGACCCGGGCCATCGTCGCCGACGGGCTCGCCGACGTGCTGGTGCTCACCACCTTCGACCTCGACGAGTACGTCTTCGGCGCGTTGCGTGCCGGTGCGGCCGGTTTCCTGCTGAAGGACACCGACGCCGACGGCCTGGTGGCGGCGGTGCGGACGGTGGCGCGTGGCGACGGCTTCATCGCCCCCGCGGTGACCCGCCGGTTGATCACCGCCTTCGCGGCCACCACGCCGGGCGCGTCCGCGGCCACCCGGGCCGCGCTGGACACCCTCACCCCACGCGAGCGCGACGTGCTGGCCTGCCTCGGCCTGGGCCTGTCCAACCAGCAGATCGCCGATCGGCTGGTGCTGGCGGAGAGCACCACCAAGACACATGTGAGCCGGATCCTGGCGAAGCTGAGCCTGCGTAGCCGGGTGCAGGCTGCGATCCTGGCCCAGGAGCTGGGGCTGCCCGCTCCCCCACAACCGTGAACCGCTTTCAGTCCACTCCGGACAGGAGGGTGCCGCCCCGCTGCCGTACGCTGCGCGCCACCGGCGTCGATGCCGGCCGCTCAGAATGGGGAAACCGTGCGACGGTGGTGGGGGACGACGATCCTGACGGCGCTGATCGTCGGGACGGGCGGTTGTGACGTCATCCTCGCCGACGAGTCGGCACCGCTCTTCGCACCTGAGGCAGGGGTTTGTCACGCCACCGCCTCCGACGAGCGCAGCCCTGAGGCGTACACGCCGATCCCCTGCTCTTCGAAGCACGAGACGGAGACCTTCCTGGTCGGCCGGTTCGGCGGCGCGGACGCCGCCGCGTCGGCGCCACCGGCAGCCGGCACCGACGGCAGCGGGCGGGTGTACGAGTCGTGCGACGCCGAGGCCGACTTCTTCCTGGGTGGCGAATGGCGCGAGTCACGGCTGGCGATGCGGGTGCTGATCCCGTCGACGGCGCGCTGGGAGGCGGGCGAACGGTGGTACCGCTGCGACCTGCTGGAGATGCATGCGGTGGACCGGTGGTTCCCGAATCCCCGGGCGAACAGCCTGAGCGGCGCCCTGACCGGTGACTCGCCGCTGCGGCTGCGCTGCTTCACCGAGCCGGAGGAAACCTCCGATGGCCTTGTCAATCTGCCGCCAGCCTCGTGCGTCGGACCGCACACCACCGAGTTCGTCGGCATCTGGCGGGCCGGGCCGGACGTCGAGAAGGTGACCGACGAGATCGTGGACGCGGGGTGCCTGTCGACCATCGCCAGTCATGTCGGACTGTCGGAGAGGACTCTGGGGCGCCGTTTCGAGCCGTTGGCGCTCGCGCCCGAGGGCGAGCCGGAGTGGCAGGCGGGCACGCTCGGCGTGTGGTGCTTCCTCCACAGCACCGATCGGGTGCTCAACGCGTCGGTCAAGGGTGCCGGTCGAACCGTCCTTGCGGCGGCCCGCTGACCGGTGCCGGCGTGGTTGGCCTGCTCACGACGTGTCAGGCTAGGGCGGTGAGCACGCCGGGCGGTGGGGAACTGTCGGCCACGCTGCGTCGGATCGAACGATCGGCGGGGGCGTTGGCCACCTCCAGCGTGGCCCGGATGGACGAGACGCTGCCCTGGTTCCGGGCGTTGCCGGCCGACCAGCGTTCCTGGGTGATGCTGGTGGCCCAGGCGGGCGCGAGGTCGCTGGTGCAGTGGCTGCGCGAGGGCGGCGGCACGACGGACAGCACCCAGGAGGTCTCGGACGAGGTCTTCGCCGCCGCCCCGCAGGCGCTGGCCCGGTCGATCACCCTCCAGCAGACCGTGGCGTTGATCAAGGTGACGATCGACGTGGTCGAGGAGCAGGTGTCGCACCTGGCCGCCGAGGGCGAGGAGCAGCAGCTACGCGAGGCGGTGCTGCGCTTCTCCCGGGAGATCGCGTTCTCCGCCGCCCGGGTGTACGCGCGGGCCGCCGAGTCGCGCGGCGCCTGGGACGCCCGGTTGCAGGCGCTGCTGGTCGACGCGCTGTTGCGCGGTGACTCGCCGGACGTCCTGGCCAGTCGGGCCGCCGCGCTCGGCTGGGCGGACGCGCCGCCGGTGGCGGTGGCTGTCGGTCGGTCGCCCGGCGGCGAGGTCTCCGCGGTGCTGCACGTGGTCTACCGGCAGGCCCGCCGGATCGGCGTGGAGGTGATCGGCGGCGTCCACGGCGACCGGCTGGTGATCGTGCTGGGTGGCGCACCTGACCCGCTGACCGCCACCGCGAAGCTGCTGAGCGCGTTCGGGGACGGCCCGGTGGTGGTCGGTCCGGCCGTACCGAGCCTCGACGAGGCGACCGAGTCGGCGCGGGCCGCGCTGTCCGGCTTTCGGGCCGCACCGGCCTGGCCGAGCGCGCCCCGGCCGGTGCCGGCCGCGGACCTGCTGCCGGAGCGGGCCCTCGCCGGCGACGCCGAGGCCCGTCGGCGGCTGCGTCACGATGTGTACGCGACGCTGGTGCGCGCCGGAGGGGAACTGCTGGCGACCCTGGACGCCTTCCTGGCCGCCGGTGGCACACTGGAGAGCGCGGCCCGGGCACTGTTCGTGCACCCGAACACGGTGCGCTACCGGTTGCGCCGGATCGCCGAGGTCACCGGGTTCTCGCCACTGTCGCCGCGCGACGCGTTCGCCCTTCAGGTGGCGCTGACCGTGGGTCGGTTGGATCCGGTCGCCCCGCTGGCCTCGCCGGTCCCGACTCAGACAATGACCCCGGCTACCCGGAAATCCGCCCAAACCGAGGATGATCCCCGCCGATCTTTGTAGAAACCCTCCAAAGGTCCTAGTGTGGTTTGGTCGAAGGCGGCACCGCGTTACCCGCCTTTATCCGGGAGAGTCATAGACGTGCTCGCCGTACTTAGTCCCGGCCAGGGTTCTCAGAAACCCGGCTTCCTGACCCCCTGGCTCGACCTGACCGGCACCGAGGCGCGACTGCGCGACTGGTCGGCGTTGGCCGGGGTCGACCTGCTGCACCTGGGCACCAAGGCCGACGCCGACGAGATCAAGGACACCGCCCGCACCCAGCCGTTGCTGGTCGCGGCGGCGTTGCTCGCGGCCGAACACCTGCCGCTGGACGGCGTCGCGCTCACCGCCGGCCACAGCGTCGGCGAGTTGGGTGCCGCTGCCCTGGCCGGTGTGCTGACGGCCGACGCCGCGATCACCCTGGCCGGCGTCCGCGGCCGGGAGATGGCCGCCGCGTGCGCGCTGGAGCCGACCGGAATGGCCGCGGTTCTCGGTGGTGACCCCGACGAGGTGATCGCCGCGATCGAGGCGAACGGGCTCTACCCGGCCAACCGCAACGGCGCTGGGCAGATCGTCGCCGCGGGCGCCCTGGACGGGCTCGACAAGCTCGCCGCCGCGCCGCCCGCACGGACCCGGATCATCCGGCTCCAGGTGGCCGGCGCGTTCCACACCCCGTACATGGCTCCGGCCGAGACCGCGCTCGCCGCGGAGGCCGCCGGGATCACCCCCGCCGACCCGGCCCGGACCCTGCTGTCGAACCTCGACGGCACCGCCGTCGACAACGGCGCGGCCATGGTGCAGCGCCTCGTTCGTCAGGTCACCGCGCCGGTGCGCTGGGACCTGTGCATGCGTACGCTGGCCGACCTCGGGGTCACCGGCGTGATCGAGCTGCCCCCGGCCGGCACCCTCGCCGGCCTGGTCAAGCGGGAACTCAAGGGCGACGGCGCCCCGGAGATCGTCACCCTCAACACCCCGGACGACCTGCCGGCCGCACGGGACCTGATCGCCCGTATCGGAGGTCGTTCATGACTGGCAGTCGCATCGTCTCGATGGGGCACTACCAGCCCTCCCGGGTGGTGACCAACGACGACATCGCCCAGCTCGTCGACACCAACGACGAGTGGATTCGCGACCGGGTCGGCATCGTCAGCCGGCGGATCGCCGACACTGAGACGGTCGCCGACATGGCCGCCGCGGCTGCCGGCAAGGCGCTGGCCAACTCGGGCCTGACCGCCGCCGACATCGACCTGGTAGTGGTCGCCACCTGCTCCTCCATCGATCGCAGCCCCAACGTGGCCTGCCGGGTCGCCGCCAAGCTGGGCATCACCGCCCCCGGCGCGTTCGACCTCAACACCGCCTGCTCGGGCTTCGCGTACGCGCTGGGCACCGTCGACCACGCCATCCGGGCCGGGGCGTCGCGCAACGCGATCGTCATCGGCGCGGAGAAGCTGTCCGACTTCACCGACTGGACCGACCGTTCCACCTGCATCATCTTCGCGGACGGCGCCGGTGCCGCCGTGGTCTCCGCCACCGCCGACGACGAGCCGACCGGGATCGGCCCAGTCGTCTGGGGTTCGGTGCCGGACAAGAGCGACGCGGTCCGCATCGAGGGTTGGCGCCCGTACATCCAGCAGGAGGGGCAGGCGGTGTTCCGCTGGGCCACCACCGCTATCGCGCCGCTCGCGCTGCAGGCCTGCGAGCGGGCCGGGGTCGACCCGTCGGAGCTGGCCGCGTTCGTGCCGCACCAGGCCAACGCCAGGATCATCGACGGCATCGCCAAGCGGCTCAACATCCCCGACGCGATCATCGCGAAGGACATCGTCGAGTCCGGCAACACCTCCGCGGCGAGCGTGCCGCTGGCCCTGTCCAAGCTGGTCGAGCGCCGGGAGGTGCCCTCGGGCGCACCGGTGCTGCTGTTCGGCTTCGGCGGTGGCCTGACCTACGCCGGTCAGGTCGTCCGCTGCCCCTGATGACCCCCTCGGGCGCGTAAGCGTCCAGGAGTGGCGGTCGGCGACGCCGACCGCCGGAGAACCCCGATGAAAGGAACCAACCGCAATGACCCGTGACGAGATCACCACCGGCCTCGCCGAGATCCTCGAAGAGGTTGCCGGGGTGAACCCGGACGACGTGGCCGAGGGGAAGTCCTTCACCGACGACCTCGACGTCGACTCGCTCTCCATGGTTGAGGTCGTTGTCGCGGCCGAGGAGAAGTTCGGCGTCAAGATCCCGGACAACGAGGTGCAGAACCTCAAGACCGTCGGCGACGCTGTCAGCTACATCGCGGCGCAGTCCTGATCATGAGTCGTCCAGACGTCGTCGTCACCGGGCTCGGCGCGACGACCCCACTTGGCGGGGACGTCGCGTCGACCTGGGACGCCATGCTCGCCGGCCGCTCCGGGGTGAGTGCCCTCACCCAGGAGTGGGCCGAGCAACTGCCGGTCCGGATCGCCGCCCAACTGGCCGTGGAGCCGTCCGAGGTGCTGGACCGGGTCCGCCTGCGCCGCCTGGATCGTTCCGAGGCGATCGCGATCATCGCGGCGCAGCAGGCCTGGGCGGACGCCGGCCTCGCCGGTTCCGACCTCGACGGGGAGCGGTTGGCCGTCAGCGTCGGCTCCGGCATCGGCGGTGCCACCACCCTGCTCGCCCAGGACGACATCCTGGAGGCGTCCGGGCCACGGCGGGTCTCCCCGCACACCATCCCGATGCTGATGCCGAACGGTCCGGCCGCCTGGGTCGGGCTGGAGCTGGGCGCCAAGGCCGGCGTGCACTCGGTGGCCAGCGCCTGCGCCACCGGCGCCGAGGCGATCGCCCTCGGCCTTGACATCATCCGCTCCGGCCGGGCCGACGTGGTGGTGGCCGGCGGCACCGAGGCGGTCATCCACCCCCTGCCGATCGCCGGCTTCAGCTCGATGCGGGCCATGTCCACCCGCAACGACGACCCGGAGCGGGCCTCCCGCCCGTGGGACCGGGGCCGGGACGGCTTCGTCCTCGGCGAGGGCGCCGGCATCGTGGTGCTGGAGCGGGCCGAGCACGCAGCGGCCCGGGGCGCCCGGGTGTACGCGCGCCTCGCCGGCGCCGGCATCACCTCCGACGCGTACGACATCGTGCAGCCGCACGCCGAGGGCGAGGGCGCCATCCGGGCCATCGCCAAGGCGATCGCCGACGCGGACGTGGCCAAGCGGGACATCGTGCACGTCAACGCGCACGCCACCTCGACTCCGGTCGGGGACATGCTGGAGATCGGTGGGCTGCACAAGGCGCTCGGCGACCACCCGGTGCTGTCCGCGACGAAGTCGATGACCGGTCACCTGCTCGGTGCTGCCGGTGCGCTGGAGTCGATCGCCACCATCCTGGCGATCCGCGACAGTGTCGTCCCTCCGACGATCAACCTCGACGACCCGGAGCCAGGCCTCACCCTGGATGTCGCCGCGCACAAGGCCCGCCACATGGAGATCCCGGCCGCGTTGAACAACGCGTTCGGCTTCGGCGGCCACAACGTGGCGCTGGTCTTCGCCCGCCCCTGAGATCCCGCGAAAGGGCCCCTCCTCGTCGAGAGGAGGGGCCCTTTCGTCGTTCAGCCTCGGTTGCGGGGGTGCTGCTTCGCGGTGCGCTCGTTGCCGTGGCGGTAGTTGCCGGTCCAGCGGGCCATCACCAACTGCGGGTCGTCGTCGACCTCGGCCAGGAACTCCGCGGCCCGAGCGCCGCGCAGCGTGCCAGCGACCCGGCCGTGGTGGGTGATCACCACAGTGCCGTCCGCCCGTTGCTCGTGCCGGAATCCTGCTGCCGCTCCCATGGGCTGAGGCTGTCAGACCGACCGGCGCGGGGGCGACCGGATTTCCGTCGCGCGGGCCCACGATCCCGATTGACGTCGAGAGACCGCACGGCTTAGATGGGCCGACTGAAGATCGACTGACGGGGATCACCACGATGGACACTCGCACCCTGGTCGCCGTGTCGACGGCGCTCACCCTCGGCCTGCTGGCCGGCTGCGGCGACGACGCTGCCGCTCCCGCCGGGCCCGCGGCCGGCGGCCCGGCCCCACAGGCCACTGGCGAGCCCTGGTACGACGAGACGACCCCGGCCTCGCCCGGCGGCACCAGTTCCCCCTGCCCGGTACCGGTGACGTTTCCGCTGGCCGACGGGTGGGCGGCGAAGGCGATCGAGCCTCCCAAGGGTGAGCTGGCCGAACAGGTCGGCGAGGCGCTCACCAAGCGCGGCGGCAGCACCGTGCGCTGCGAGGTGGATGGCCGCTCAGCCGGCGGCGGATTCCTGCGGATCTGGGCGGCGGACTCGCCGACCGTCACGCCGCGCGCCGCGCTGCAGAGTTTCGCCGCCGGGGCCGGCGAGACGGTCGCCGGTCAACAGTTCCGCGACCTCCGCGCCGGCGGCTTCGACGCCACCGAGACGACCTGGCTCGCCACCAGTCCGCTGACCGAGGAGGAGTCGCGAAACTGGGCGCTGGCCGTCCAGTCGGCGGGGCAGACGCTGGTCTTCACTGTCAGCGAGGGGCTGATCACCGAGCGGGCGGACGTGCTGCCGGCGTACCGGCTCGCGGTGCGAGGGCTCGCGAAGAGCGAGTGAGGTGGGCGCTGAGCCGTCGGCGTCCGATCGGTCAGGTGCCACAGGTCGTCGCGGGCAGTCCGGGAACGGCCACCGGGGACCGGCCACCCGGCCGGGCCTTGCCGGCGAGCACGGCGGCCAGGGCGGTCATCGAGGCACGGCTGGAGGAGTACGTGGCCAACAGCGTCGGTGACTTCGCGTCGCCCAGCACGTACGGCGTGTCCATGGCGACGGTGATCGCCGCGTCGGGACTCAGGTCCTTGGCGCCGTCGCCGTATCCCACCAGGTGCACGATGGTGCCGCCGCTGGGCTTGACCTGCACCCCGACGGCGGTCAACGCGGCGGTGAGCGCGGCCCGGGTGCCGTCCCGACCGCCGGACGAGGTGACGGTGACCGGCCCGCGTACCGCCTTGCCGCAGGCGCCGCGCAGCACCGTGACGGCGGCGGCGGCCAGCGCGTCGGCCGCCGCCTGGTGCGCCGGGGTGTTGAGCGTGGACATCTGCGCCGCCGGCAACTCCGCGAGCTTGAACTTCATGGTCAGCACCCGGGTGACCGCCTCGACCAGCCGGGGCCGGGGCAGCGATCCGCCGCGCAGCGCGGCGAGCAGCCCGTCGTACGCCTGACCGACGTTCGGGGTCATCAGGATGAGGTCGTTACCGGCGTTGAGCGCCCGGACCGCCGCCTCGCCGGGAGCCCAGCGCATCGCGGGCGGCATGTTCATCCCGTCGGTGATCACCACGCCCTTGAAGCCGAGTTGGCCGCGCAGGACATCGGTGAGCAGCTTGTGCGAGAACGTCGCCGGGGTCCCCGGGTCGATCGTGCGCGCGTCCAGGTGACCGGACATCACTGCCATCGCGCCCGCGTCCATCCCGGCGGTGAACGGGGGCCACGCGCCGCTCCGCAACGCCGCGGCGGACTGGGTCAGCACCGGAAGGTCCTTGTGCGAGTCGTCGGCGCTGTGGCCATGCCCGGGGAAGTGCTTCAGGGTGGCCGCGACCCCGACCGCCTGGAGCCCACGGACCGCGCCGCCCACCTGCGCCGCGGCCTGCTTCGGGTCGGCGCCGTACGACCGGGAGCCGATCACGGCGCTGCGGGTGGCCAGCACGTCGGCCACCGGGGCGAAGTCGATGTTGATGCCCATCGCGGCCAACTCGGCGCCGGCGGCCCGCCAGGCGGCCTCGGTGAGCTTCGGGTCACCGGCCGCGCCGGCCGCGAGGGCGCTGGGCAGCACTGTGACCCCGTCGGTCACGCGGGTGACGACGCCGTACTCCTGGTCGGTGCCGATGAGCAGCGGCGCCGAACCGGCGGCGAGCCGACCGGCAGCGGTCCGCAGCCCGGTGGTGAGTTCGTGGACCTGCTTGGGGTTGTCGACGTTGGTGGTTTCCTGGTTGCCCTTTGTCGGGTCGTCGGCGCTGAAGCCGACCAGGATCAGACCACCCAGTCGGTACTTGGCGATCATGTCGGCGGGGGTGTCCACCCCGGCGAGGGCCTGGTTACCGGCCGCCGAGCCGGCGGAGACCTTCGTCGCCGAGTCGCCGTAGGCGTACGGCATCAGCACCTGGCCGACCAGATCTTCGTCGGACAGCGTCGCCACCAGCGCGGCGGCGCGGCCGGCGGGGTCGCTGGCCGGCGGCGCCGCCGGGACGCTCGGGCCCGCGGACGTGGCGACCGGGCTGGGCGTCGGCGTGGGGCGCTCCGGGTCACCCGAGCAGCCGGAGACGAGCAGGGCGGTCAGGGCGGCGACAGCGACACTGGCGCGCCACGGGCGATTCGACACGCCGCCCATCCCACCAGCTTCTCCCTTATCGGGGCAACTTGACCTTACCGGTCGTCACCGGTGCGACGGCCCACGGCCAGCGGCCCGCCGACCGGGTCAGCCGACCCGAGTGAGCAAGGTCACCGGGGCGCCGTCACCGGCGTACCGGTAGGGCTCCAGGTCAGCGTCCCACGCGGTGCCGAGCGCCTTGTCGAGGGCGTGCGCCAGCGCCTCAGGGGCCCGGGAGGTCGCCATCAGCGCCCGAAGGCGGTCCTCGCCGAGCTGGATGTCGCCGGCCACGCCGACAGTTGCCCGGAACAGGCCACGGGCTGGCACGTACATGAACCGCTCACCGTCGGCACCGGGACTCGGCTCCTCGGTGACCTCGAAACGGATCATGGGCCACTGCCGGAGGGCAACAGCCAGCTCGGCGCCCGTCCCGGGACGACCGGTCCACCCGCACTCGGCCCGGCGTGCGCCGGGGTCGACGGGCTGAGCCGTCCACTGCAGGTTGACCGGCGCGGCTAGGACGCGCGCGATCGCCCACTCGACGTGTGAGCACACGGCGAGCGGGGTCGAATGGACGTATACGACGCCACGCGTTGGCACGGTGACCTCCCGGGAGAGCGAGGTGCGTCTTCCCCTACGACCTCGTCCACCCAGGTGGCTGCTGCAACACATGATGACTCCTGTGACGCGTGGTGCGCCAGGGAATCGGAAAAAACGCCGGGTGGAATAGCCGGACGGGTGGTCGCCGTTGCCTCTCAGGACACCGCGACGACCAGCATGATGTCGTGGTCCTGTACAGTTCCACCGGCGGCTTATGCCGCGTTACACCTTCGCGGGTCGAGTCACGTACGACCCGCACACAGCCCCCGGACGTCCAGTCCTCCCGTACGTCTTGCAAGGAGTACCTCCGTGGCGAGCAACACCTCTAAGACCGCGCGCGCGTCCGTCCGGGCCGGCCAGGCTGGCCAGGGTGGCGCCCTCAGCGTGCTGGGCGAGTTCAAGTACCTCATCCCGCTCAACGGCGGCAAGCACGCCTACGTGCGGAACCTGACCAACGGCAAGACCGCGCACCTGCGCACGGACTCCGACGCCTTCGTCGAGGAGATCCGCGTTCTGGCCGCCGCCGGCCACGCCGCCAAGATCCGGGCGGAGATCAACAACCTGGCTGTCACCCACCCGGGTGACGGCTGGGAGGCCACCGAGAAGCGCCTGGTCGCGGCCGGCGTCTTCGAGGGCTGAGCCCTCCCCCACCGCACCAACGGAACCGCCCGCTGGGACTTCCCGGCGGGCGGTTTCGCATGTCCGGCGGCAGGTCAGCCTGGATCGAGCAGGGCGACCTCGCCGGTGGCCAGGTCGTAGAGGCCGCCGACCACTGCCACCCGACCGGCGGCCACCGGCCCGGCCAGTAGGTAGTCCTCGCGCAGGGTGCGCACCGTGCGCCGGACGTGCCGACGGATCGCCAGCGGCTGCACCGCCGGATCGTCCAGCCCCGCCTCGGTGACCGCCGGGGCGATCTCGTCCACCAGGTGCGCCAGCGACCCGCCGGGACGCTGCCCGGTGCGCAGCGCCTCCACGGTGGCCTGCACCGCGCCGCACCGCTCGTGGCCGAGGACCATCACCAGCGGTACGCCGAGCTGGCCGACCACGTACTCGATCGAGCCGCAGACCGCGCGATCGAGCACGTGCCCCCCGGTACGGATCACGCAGATCGCCCCGAAGGTCTGGTCGAAGATCGCCTCCAGCGGCACCCGGGAGTCGATGCAGCCCAGCACCACCGCGTACGGCTGCTGGTCGCCGGAGGCCGCGGCGGCGGCCGTGACGTCGTGTCCGTGCACCGGCTGGCCGCTGACGAACCGCCGATTGCCGGCGAGCAGGTCGGCCAGCGCGGCACGGGGTGTGCCGCCGGCCTGCCGCCCCTGCCCCGACGTCGCACCCATGGGCGCTCCCGACGACCCCATGCCGTCCAGCTTGGCCCGCCGCCGTCCGGCACGGGCGAGGTCGGGAATCTTCGGCACGGCGCGATTGGCGTGGTGTCATGGCGGGTAGCCGGTGTTACCGCCGGGTATCGGAGGTGCTGGTGGTACTGGGCGGCCCTGGGGAGGTGTGGCGATGCCGGAGCGGTTCGAGGTCGGTCTGCCGGACGGCGTACGGCTCAACGTCGAGGCGACGGGTCCGACGGACGCCCAGGTCACCGCCATCCTGCTGCACGGCTGGACGCTGGACGGGCGTGCCTGGCACCGGCAGGTCGACGCGCTCACGGCACCGCCGTTCGGCGATGCGGTGCGGGTGGTCGCCTACGACGCACGGGGGCACGGTCGGTCGAGTTGCATGGCGCTGCCCACTGCCACAGTCGCCCAGTTGGGTGACGACCTGGCCGCGGTGATCGACGCGGTCGCGCCGACCGGCCCGGTGGTGCTGGTCGGGCACTCGATGGGCGGCATGACGATCATGGAGTACGCGCACCGCCACCCCGCGCACTTCGCCGCCCGTACCGCCGGCCTGGTCTTCGTCTCGACCACCGCCGAGGGCCACACGCACACCGTCTACGGGCTCTCGCCGCGGATCGCCCGGTTGATCCGGTTGGCCGAGACGACCGGCGCCGGGGTGCTGGCCCGGTGTGGCTCGTGGCGTGCGCCCCGGGCGCTGCTGAACGCGCTGCAACCGAGCATCCGGTGGATGCTCTTCGGTGACCGCTGCGAGCCGGCCGACATCCGCCTGGTGACGTCGGCGGTGGCTCGGGCCTCGCTGCGCTCGATCGGCGGGTTCCGCGCCTCCATCGGCACCCAGCACCGACTGGACACCCTCGCCGCGTTGGCCCACCTGCCGGCCGCCGCCCTGGTCGGCGACCGGGACCGGCTGACCCCACCGCCGTGCGCCGAGTCGATCGCGGCGGCCCTGCCGGCCACCGAGCTGACCGTCTGCCCGGGTGCCGGGCACATGCTGATGATGGAGCGTCCGGACGAGGTCAACGCCGCGCTCGGCGGCGTGCTGCGACGGGTGCTCGCCGAATCGCCGCCGACTCACCGTGGCGCACCGCCGCCGACTCACCGTGGCACGGCCCCCGCCGAGGCGGGTGCCTGAGCACGTTCGCGCACCTCGGGCGCGGCGGGTCGGGCCCAGGGCCGTACTCTTCTCGGTTGGCCCGCGCGGTTCCCGCCGCCTGCCGGCGACCTCTGAAGGAGCGTGCGTTGACCGACCAGACCGGCCTGGAGCAGGAGATCGCCGTCGAGCAACGACACCTCGACCGGGTGTACGCCCGACTGGCCGAACTGCGGCAGTCGGCCGTCCGCGCCGAGCGTGACGGCTACCGGATGGCTCGGGTGGGCACGCACGGCGCCCTGGTCGAGCGCGACGCGATGGTCTTCCACGCGGCGCAGCGGCGACACACCCTGGACGCCGAGCACGAGGGGCTGGTCTTCGGTCGGCTGGACCTGCGCGACCGTCAGGTGCTGCACGTCGGGCGACTGGGGATCCGCGACGAGAACGCTGTCACGCTCGTCGTCGACTGGCGCGCGCCGGCCGCAGCCGCCTTCTACCAGGCCACCCCGGCACAGCCGCTGGACGTGGTGCGGCGCCGCACCATCCAGTCCCGCGCCGAGCGGGTCACCCGGATCGAGGACGACCTGCTGGACCCGACGGCCGCCCCGGAGGGGATGACTGTCGTCGGTGACGGCGCGTTGCTGGCCACCCTGTCCAAGGCCACCGGCCGGGGCATGCGCGACATCGTGGCGACCATCCAGCGGGAGCAGGACGAGGCGATCCGCTCGCCCGGTTCCGGCGTGACGATCGTCGCGGGCGGCCCCGGCACGGGCAAGACCGCTGTCGCCCTGCACCGGGCCGCGTTCCTGCTGTACTCCGACCGCAGCCGCTACGCCGGCGGCGGCATCCTGGTGGTCGGCCCGTCGTCGGTCTTCGTCGAGTACATCGGTTCCGTGCTGCCGTCGCTCGGTGAGGACACCGCGACCCTGCACTCGCTGGGCACCCTCTTCCCGGGGATGACTGCCACCCGCCCCGACCCGCCCGAGGTGGCGGCGGTGAAGGGCTCGCTGCGGATGCGCCGGGTGTTGGAGCGGGCGGCCCGCGACGCGGTGCCGGGCGGCCCGGGTGAGCTGCGGCTGCTCTACCGCGGCACGCTGCTGCGGTTGGACCGGGCCGCGCTGGACCGAATCCGGGATCGCGCGCTGCAACGCGGCGCACGACGCAACGAGGTGCGCCGGGCCGGTTTCGACGGGGTGTTCGCCGCGCTCTGGGCGCAGGCCCGTGAGCTGAGCAGCGGTCGGCTGCCGGAGCAACCGGCCTTCGAGGCGGAGATCGCCGAACGGTCGGAGTTCCGGGAGTTCCTCAAGGCGTGGTGGCCTCGGCTGCACCCCCGGCACGTGCTCGGCTGGCTGGCGCAGCCGGACCGGCTGCGCCGGTACGCCGGGGGGATCCTCTCCTCGGCGGAGATCCGGCTGCTCAACGCCGCGTACCGGAACCTGGACTCGGCCGGGCTGACCATCGCCGACGTGGCGCTGCTTGACGAGTTGGACGCGTTGCTCGGTAAGCCCGCGCAGCCGGCCCGCGCGCGACGCGATCCGTTCCAGCTCGCCGGCGGCGTCCGTGAGCTGAGCACGCTCGGCGAACGGCAGCGGGCCGCCCGCGCGGCGGCCCGGGAACGCCCGGAGGACTACCGGGAGTACGCGCACGTGGTGGTGGACGAGGCGCAGGACGTCTCGCCGATGCAGTGGCGGATGATCGGTCGACGCGGCCGACTGGCCTCCTGGACCGTGGTGGGCGACCCCGCGCAGACCGCGTGGACCGGCGATCCGGAGGAGCTGGACCGGGCCCGCGACCAGGCGCTGGGCCGGCGCAAGCGACACGACTTCACGCTCACCACCAACTACCGCAACTCGGCGGAGATCTTCGCGGTGGCGGCGGCGGAGATCCGTCGGCTCTACCCGGACCTGCCGCTGCCGACCGCCGTCCGCTCCACCGGGGTCGAGCCGGTGGAGCTGGTGGTGCCCGCGACGGGGTTGGAGACCGCGACGGTGGAGGCCGCCGCCGGCCTGCTGGCCGAGGTGGAGGGCACGGTCGGGGTGATCACGCCGGTCCCCCGCCGGGACGAGGTCGCCGGGTGGCTGGGCGCGCTCGGCGCGCCGAGGTTGCAGGTGGTGACCAGCCTGGAGGCCAAGGGCATGGAGTACGACGGGGTGGTGCTGGTCGCCCCGAGCGAGATCCGGGCAGATCCGGGTGCCGGGGTGCGCACCCTGTACGTGGCGCTTTCCCGGGCCACCCAGCGTCTCACCACCATCGACCCGACCGGCTGACGTGTGCGGAGCGCCACCAGCGGACGGCGCTGCCCGTACACTTGCACACATAGCGATGTGAGCATACATTTGACCGGGTCCCGACCAGCGGCGGAAGGTGGTTCTCGTGGGCGCAGGTCATGACCACCACCATGGGTCCGTCGCCAATGCCGCACACCAGCACCGAGGTCGACTCTGGGCGGCGTTCGGGTTGCTCGCCACCCTGATGGTGGTCGAGGCGGTGGCCGCCCTGCACACCGGCTCGCTCGCCCTGCTCTCCGACGCCGGGCACATGTTCACCGACGTGCTCGGCATCGGGATGGCGCTCGCCGCCATCACGGCGACCCGGCGGGCGACCGGCGACCCGCAGCGCACCTTCGGGCTCTACCGGCTCGAGGTGCTCGCCGCGCTGGCCAACGCCGTCCTACTCTCCGGCGTCGCGATCTACGTGGTGATCGAGGCGATCCGCCGTTTCGGCGACCCGCACCAGGTCATCGCCGGCCCGATGCTCGCGGTGGCCGTGCTCGGCCTACTCGCGAACATCGCCGCCTTCGCGCTGCTGCGCGCCGGGGCCCGCGAGAGCATCAACCTCCAGGGCGCCTACCTGGAGGTGCTCGGTGACCTGCTCGGCTCGCTCGGCGTCATCGGCGCGGCGCTGCTCATCACCGTCACCGACTGGTGGTGGGCCGACCCCCTGGTCGCGGTCGCCATCGGCGTTTTCATCCTGCCGCGCACCTGGCGGCTGGCCCGCGCCGCCATCCGCATCCTGGTGCAGGCCGCCCCGGAGCACCTCCAGGTGACCGCCGTGCACGACCGGCTCGCCGCCGTTCCCGGTGTCGTCGAGGTGCACGACCTGCACGTCTGGACGCTCACCTCGGGCATGGAGGTGGCCTCCGCCCACCTGACCATGGCACCCGGCGCGGAGGTCGGCGCGGTGCTCACCGCGGCGCGTACGGCCCTGCACGACGACTTCCGCATCGAGCACGCGACGTTGCAGATTGAGCCCGGCGCCGCTTCTGGAGCCTGTGGCTCCATCGAATGGTGACGGATCCGTAATTTTCCGTGGTGACGCACGCACCGTCCGTCACATCGGCTGCAGCGGCCCCACCCGCACCGGTAGGCTCGGTCCCGGCCTCCACCAGGCGGCGCCCTCCCGGCGCCGGTGGCGGTCGCCGCCTAATCGCCCAACTGGGCGAACCGGGGAACCATGTTCCTGGGGTGTATCCGCGTCAGCGGTAGGGATCTTCCGTCCCGAACCCGTCAGCTAACCCGGTCGGCGGCTGACGGAAGGACATGCGCAGTGGCACCAGCACGACCACCCGCCGCCCGACTGGCGGCCCTGATCGTCGCGATGTTCGCCCTCGGCGTCGCGCTTCCGGCCGGCACCGCCTCGGCCGCTCCCCCGACCGGCCTGCGGGCCGCCGCACCCGACTCCGACGAGGAGGGCGGCACCCCGGCGTTGCGGGCCCAACTCGAGGCGGCCAGCAAGGGCTACCTGGACGCGAAGCGCGCCCTGGACACCTCGGTGCAACGGCAGAAGCAACTCGCCACCCAGCTGACGACCATCGAGGGTGAGATCGACCAGCGCAACGGCAAGGTCGGCGAGATCGCCGAGGTGGCGTACCGCACCGGCCGGCTCGGTGCGATGTCGGCGCTGCTCAACAGCAACACTCCGGAAGGCTTCATGGACCGGGCGGCCGCGCTGGACGCGGTGGCGGCCAACGAGGACCGGGTGCTGCGCGACCTGCTGGACAGCAAGGACAAGGCCAACCGCACCCGGGTCGCCCTGGACGGCGAGATCAACGAACAACGCAAGCAGGTCGCGGTGATGGCCAAGCGCAAGGAGCAGGCCGAACGGGCCCTGACAGTGGCCACCACACCCAAACCGCAGACCACCGCCGACGGCGGCTCCAACCGGGGCACCTCCAGCGCCAACGCGAAGGCCGCACCGCGCAACTCCGACGGCTCCTGGCCCTCCGAGTCGTGCAGCGTCAACGACCCCACGCCGGCCAACGGCTGCATCACCCCGCGCACCCTGCACGCGCTCAACCAGGCCAAGGCCGCCGGATTCACCCGCTACGTCTCGTGCCACCGCCCCAGCGGCTCCGGCGAACACCCGAAGGGCCGGGCCTGCGACTTCGCGGCGCAGAAGGGCGGCTTCGGCGGGAACGCCACCGGCGGCGACAAGACGTACGGCAACAACCTGGCGGCGTACTTCATCCGCAACGCCGACCGGCTCGCCGTGCTCTACGTGATCTGGTACAGGCAGATCTGGCTGCCCAGCAGCGGGTGGAAGTCGTACAGCGGGGCGCAGGGCACCCCGTCGACCGACCACACCAACCACGTACACCTGTCGGTCTACTGACCCACGCGTCGTGATGCCTGTGAGTCGTTCGGTGGCTCACAGGCATCACGTGTGTCCGGGGCGGGGCTACGTCGCCGGGCGTACCCGTGATGTCGTCGATCGTCGGACGACCCGGCAGCGGTCGGCGGGAAGCATCGCGGTATGCCTCGGATCCGACCCACCACCCGCAAGGCGCTGCTCACCCTGCATCTCGTCACCTCGCTCGGCTGGCTCGGCGCCGACCTGGTGCTGCTCACCCTCGGCATCGCCGTCCAGCGGGGCGCCGACCCGGCTGTGGTCTATCCGGTCACGGCCCTGGTCGGCACTGTGCTGTTCGCGCCGCTGAGCGTCCTGGTCTGGCTGATCGGGGTCGCCAGCTCGCTGCTCACCCCGTGGGGCCTGCTGCGCCACCGCTGGGTGCTGGTCAAGCTCGTGCTCACCACGGTGATGGTCGGGCTGGTGCTGTTCCTGCTCACCCCGAACCTGCGCCACGCCGGAGCGGTCGGCGCCGCCCTGCCCGCCCGGGATCGCGCCGACCTGGTCATCGCGCCGGCGGTGTCGACCAGCCTGATGATCATCGCGACGGTGCTGTCCACCTACAAGCCCTGGGGCCGGCGTCCCGCCACCCGACCCGCCCGCACGAGCCGTGATCGCGCTACAACCACGATCTAGACGCCACCCCCGCTGAGCACGTCGCACCAAGCGCAAGCGACCTGCCCTGCTCCGCGATCTTGCACTTACTGTCCCGACATATGGGGCATTACGCCGACATAGACAACCGAAACTGCAAGATCGACGCGGCGGGGCGGCGGGCGGGGCGACGCGGCGCGGGTCAGGTCGGGTTTGGCGGGGTGCCGGTGCGGTCGAGGGCCGCGCCCAGCCGGGTGGCTAGGGCTAGGTGAGCGGCCTGGGCCTGGCGGAACGCGTAGCGGAACAGCGGCGTCGGCGCGGTCAGGGTGATCTCCACGTCGATGCGGACCAGGCCGTCCGGCTCGGCGCGTAGCCGGGTGTGGTTGCGCACTGTGGTGGCCGGCCACTGGCGGGCCACCATGACGATCTCGTCGGCCTCGCTGATCAGCACGTCCGCGTGGTAGGTGGTCCGGAAGCGCAGCGGACCGGCCGCCAACCGGTCGTTGATCGTGTAGCTGGCCTGGGCGCCAGGCCGGGGCGGCACCCGGCGGACCCGGACGATCAGCGGGTGCAGCTCGCCCTGCCGGGTCAGGTCGCTGAGCAACGCTGCCGCCTCGGCGGGTGAGCACCGGGCCTGGACGGTGTAGCTGAAGGTATCGCTGCTGCGCACACCGTCTCCCGCCGTCGTTTGTCGCTCGATCGTCCCGTACCGATGTCTGGCTGGCAACGCCCCCGGGCCCTCGGCGCCGCGCCGGACCCGGCCGATGCGACGACCTGCCACCACCTGCGCCATTAAGGTCGGTTAGTGCGAAATCTTCCCGAAGATGCCGGAGGGCGGCCAGCATGAACGGCGACGACCGATGAGTGGGCACGTGATGGTCTTCGCGCCCACTCCACAGCTGACGGTGACCGTGGACCAGCCCAACGACCACCCCGAGCTGCACCTGCACCCTGGCGGGCAGGGCGTCTGGCAGGCCCGGATGGTGATCTCCCTCGGAGTCGACGTGGTGCTCTGCGCCGCCCTCGGCGGTGAGATCGGCCAGGTGCTGGAGCCACTGCTGGTCAGTGAGGGCGTGGACCTCAAGGTGGTGGTCCGTGACTCGGGCAGCGGCGGGTACGTGCACGATCGCCGCGACGGCTCCCGGCAGGAGATCGCCGACGTGCCCGGGCAGCCGTTGAGCCGGCACGAGATCGACGAGCTGTACAACCTCGCCCTCGGCGAGGGCCTGCAGGCCTCGGTGAGCATCCTCAGTGGGCCGAACGAACCGTGGCTCGTACCGGCCGACCTGTATCGACGCTTCGCCGCCGACCTCGGCGCGAACGGCGGCCGGGTGGTGGTCGACCTCTCCGGCGATCACCTCGCTTCGGTGCTGGAGAGCGGTGTGTTCTTCCTCAAGGTGAGTCACGAGGAGTTGATCCGCGACGGCCGCGCCCGCAGCGACGACACCGAGGAGCTGACCCGGGCCATGTACGAGCTGCACGCGGGCGGCGCCGAGACGGTGGTGGTGAGCCGCGCCGACCAGCCGGCGTTGGCGCTCATCGAGGGGGAGCTGTTCCAGGTCGAGATGCCCCGGCTGGAGGCCGCCGACCCGCGCGGCGCGGGTGACTCGATGACGGCCGGAGTGGCGGCCGTCGTGGCCAGGGGCGGGGACATTCGGACCGCCATCCGCACCGGCGCCGCCGCCGGCGCACTGAACGTGACCCGGCATGGCCTGGGCACCGGACGGCTGGACTCGATCACCGGCCTGGTGGACCGGGTCCGGCTGGTGCCGGCGGACAGCCGGCAACAGGAGCGGACCAGCCCGGACGAGCTGGCCGGCCGGGTGGTCGAGCGATGACACTGCGGGTGTTGATCACCAACGACGATGGGATCGCGGCGCCGGGCATCCAGGCGCTGGCCTGGGCCGCCCGGCAGCGGGGCCTGGACGTCGTGGTGGCCGCGCCGATGGAGGAGGCGAGCGGCACCAGCGCCGCGATGAGCGCCATGGAGCGCGACGGGCGAGTCGTCGTGAACGACCATCCGCTGCCGGACCTGGCGGGTGTGCCGGCGTACGGGGTCGCCGGGTCACCGGGCTTCATCACGCTGATCGCCTTGCACGGGGCGTTCGGCCCGCCGCCGTCGGTGGTGCTTTCCGGGGTCAACCGGGGCGCCAACGCCGGCCGGGCGGTGCTGCACTCCGGGACGGTGGGTGCCGCGTTCACCGCCGCCACCAACGGCTGCCGGGCGATGGCGGTCTCCCTGGACGTGCTGTCCGCCGGTGAGGCGACGGCCGCGAGCGGTGGCGCCGCCGTGGACGCCGCAGCCCGGGTACGCGACGCCGAGCGGCACTGGGGCACCGCCGCGCGGGTGGCCCTGGACCTGCTCCCCCGCTTGACCTCCGCGCCCCTGGAGAGCGTGCTCAACGTGAACACCCCGGACCTGCCGCACGGGCAACTGCGCGGGGTGCGGCGCGGCACCCTGGCCAGCTTCGGTCAGGTGCAGATGACGGTGGCCGAATCCGGCCACGGGTTCGTCCGTACCTCGCTGGAGGAGCCGGGGCAGGCCGCACAGCCGGGCACGGACGTGGCGTTGCTGGCCGCCGGGTACGCGTCGGTGACGGCCGTCCGAGCGGTCACCGAGGCGACCGACGTCGACCTGACCGGCCTGGACGAGCAGCCCTGACGGGCAGCCCGGCGCGCTCAGGCGCCGGGCAGCACCTCGGGGGTGGCAGCGCCAGCGAAGTAGGGCTCCGGGGCACCGAAGAGGCCGAGCAGGCCGGTCACCCAGAGCTGCCGGTGCACGAACCGGCTCGGCTCGGTGACCACCAGCTTGACGTCGCTGACCTCGGCTGTCTGGAAGCCGGCGACCATGGCGCTGATGCCGACCGAGTCGATGAAGGTGACCAACCTCATGTTGAGTTCGATACGTAGAGGGCGGCCCTTGGCCAGCACCTCTGCGATCGCTTCGCGCACCTCGTACGCTGTGTCGACGTCGATCTCACCCCGTGGGGCGATCTCCACGACACCACCGGACAGAACCGACTTCACGATCGACAGGCTCACGCGAGCACCTCCACCCGCCCGTCCCCCGGGCGCCTCATCAGTACGCGGGCCGCGACCGAGAGTATTCCTCCGACGGCCTCGGTCGCCACCCCTCGGGATGAGCAATTCGCGGATCCGGGCCCACAAAGCCACCCATATCCGCACTTTTCAGTATCTGTTTACTCAAGACTTTTCGTTATCTGAGCACCGGCGATCGGTCGTGACCGGCCCGCCGCCGAACCAGGGTAGCGGTCCCGGCCCGGCGCGCCCGACAACCGGCCCATGACGTACGCCTGCCCCGTGTGCCGTCGGCGTGTCGCCCACCGCCGACCGGCGCGACCCGCGCCCCCGGTTGCCCACGCGCCCTAGCATCGGCCGGGACACCCCGCGACGGAGAGGATCTTCGATGATCAAGCGACTTGCCGGGCTGGCCGGCGTCGGTGTTCTGCTCGCCCTCGTCCTGGCCTGCGGTTTCGGTGGCGGAGGCGACGATGACGACGATGACGACGACTTCGCCCGAGGTGTCGCCGTGTCAGCGGTGCGCTGATTCGGCGGCGCGCCGAGTTCCGGAGCGCCGAGTTACCGGGTGCTCCGCGGAGGTCGGGGTTTGCGTCCGGCCGACGCGGGGCACTGCGGGGTAGGCGACACCGTGACGCGCTGGAAAGACGCCGAAGTCCGAAGTGGCCGGCGGCTTCGGCACCCGAGGAGGTAACCACGATGTTCGGAACCAACCTGCTGGACCGTCGCAGCAAGCCGGAGCGGATCGCGGATCAGGCATGGGAGCACCTGCTCTCAGCCGTCAGCTACGCCGGAGACAGCGTGCGGGACACCGCCCGCTCGGCCCGCCAGAACAGCAGCGATCTCGCCGACGGGGCGGGTGACCTGGTGGGATCCGCCGCCGACGAGGCGCGACGCCGCGCCTCGTTGGCCTTCGACGCGCTCGCCGGCCGCCAGCCGGCACTGCCCTGGACGCTCCTGATCGGCGCCGCGCTCGTCGGCGCGGCGGTCGGCTGGGCCGTCGGCTCCGCCGCGCGGGCCGCCGGCAGCCGGGACGACCAAGCGGTCGACGACGTGGAGTTCGTCGACGTCGACCGTCCCAACTCCCCCGCCATCTGAACGTCAGCGCCACAGCGGGCCCCGATCGACTTCAGGTCGAGCGGGGCCCGCGATGGCGCCGGGGGTGGACCCGGTCCGCCGGGTGCCGGACCCCTCAGGCGGCCCGGCGGACCGGTGCTTGGTGGTGATCCGGGGTCCCGACCCGGATCACCCGCTCAGCGGCTCGTGCAGGTGATGACGGCCGGGGACGTGTTGCTACCGGCCCACGAGCCGAGGAAGCCGGCGGTGGTGCTGGCCCCGGCGGCGAGCGCGCCGTTCCAGCCCGTGTCCCGGACCGACACGGCGGCTCCGGTCTGGGTGTGGGTGCCGCTCCAGAGCTGGTCGATCCGCTGGCCGTCGGTGAAGGTCCAGCCCAGCGTCCAGCCGGCGATGGGGGCGCTTCCGACGTTGCGGACCACCAACTCGGCCTGGAAACCGCCGGACCAGGAGCCGGTCACCCGGTAGGTCGCCGCGCAGCCGGCGGACGGCGGCGGAGTGGTCGGGGGTGGCGTGGTCGGCGGTGGCGTGGTGGGCGGTGATGTCGTCGGCGGCTCGCCCCCGCTGCGCTCGGCGACCAGGATGCCGCGACCGTTGGTGCCGAGGTAGACCCGACCGTGGACACGCGGGTCGCCGGTCAGCGCCTCGGTCGGATTGCCGTACTGGTGGCGGTCGTCGTTGACGCGTACCCAGGTCGCGCCGGCGTCGTCGGAACGGTGCACGCCCGGTTGACCGTTCACGGTGCCGTAGAGGAAGACCGCGGGGTTGGTCCGCCCGGGTGCCGCCTTGCCGAAACCGACGTTGCCGGAGGCGCTGATGCCGTCCAGCCTGGTGAAGCTGGCGCCGGCGTCGGTGGAGCGCCACAGACCACCCGGCCCCGCCAGCCACAGTTCGCCGGCCCGGCCCGGCAGCGCCTTGAACCGCACGTCGGTGGTGGGCAGCCCGGTCGTCGCGGTCGGGGTGAAGCTGGCCCCGCCGTCGGTGCTCAGGTAGAAACGCCCGCCGCTGAAGCCGTAGAACCGGGTGGGGTCGACCCGGTCGGACTCGATAGTGGCGTTCGCCGGGATGCCGGTCGACGCTGCCCAGGAGTTGCCGAAACCGACCGAGTGGACGACGCGTTGGCCCGCGTCACCGGGTGCCCAGACGAAGCGGCTGCCGTCGGCCGCTGCGGCCACCGTGCCACCGAGGTTGACTCCGGACGGTTCGGTGCCCTGGAACCAGGTGGCGCCGCCGTCGGTGGAGAAGGCGACGTGGCTGTCGTTGGGCCGGTCGGCGTCGGTGAAGTTGCCGGCGCGCACCAGCACCGCGGGCTTGCTCTCGGCGTAGTCGAGGCTGGTGGTGGTCGTGAACACCGGCTGGGTGAACAGCATCGACGGAATCGCGTCCAGGTCGGTGTGCCGGAAACCGCCGACGTCGCCGAGCGCGCTGATCAGGGGTGCGCCGCTCGGCGGGCTGATCAGGTCGAGGACGGCGGTCTCCTCCAGCCCTCGGACCATGGGCCGGAGGGTGAACTGACCGCCGGTGTCCCACTTGGTCAGGTCGGTGGTGCCGTAGATGGTGGCACCGGTGCCGTACATCATGCGGTTGGAGTCGTGCGGGTCGATCTCCACCGACTCGTTCATCCAGCCGAGCTTGGGCGCGTCCTCCGGAGGTGCCGGGTGGAGACCGAAGGTCAACCAGGGCACCGAACTGATGTCCATGGTGTAGCGGCGGGACCTCTCCGGGTAGTTGCTGAACTCCCAGATCCGCGTCCAGGTCGCCCCGCCGTCGGTGCTGCGGAAGAAGATGGCGTCCGGCCACCAGGAGACCTGGGTGGCCACCAGCAGGGTGTTCGGGCGAAGCCGATCGATGGTCAGCCCGCTGTAGCCGAAGTAGGCGTCGGCGCTGGTGGAGGGCACCGGGCTGATCCGCGTCCAGGCCCCGGTCGACCGGGTGAACTTCCAGACGTCGCCCTTGCCGCCGTCGTACGGGCCGCCGGTGTCGCTGGTGGCGATGTAGAGGTGACCGCCGACCGGGTCGACGACCCCCTTGTGGGCCAGGTAGCCGGTGGGCTGACCGGGGATGCGCGCCCAGGTGACGCCGCCGTCGGTGCTGCGGTAGACCGGGTTCTCCTTGTCCGCCACGCCCACGTAGATGGTCTGCGTGGTGGAGCCGGCGGTGCCGGTGCTCTTGTCGAAACTGACCCAGGTCAGGCCCTGGTTCTGCCCGTTGTAGCCGTTCGGGTCGCCGGGGTCCGCCCGGTAGTTGCCGACGTTGGGGAAGGCGGCGACGCGGGCCCAGGTCACGCCGTGGTCGGTGCTGCGCCAGAGCCCGTTGCCGCCCTCGGCGCCGTAGTACACGACGCTGTTCCGGTTGGGGTCGACGGCGAGCCGCTCCCCCATTCCCCGGCCCGGCATGTTGCCGCCGTTCTTGAACGGCAACTCGGTGGCCTGCCAGGTGGCGCCCTTGTCGGTCGAGCGCAGGATCGCGCCGTTGTTCGGGTCCCAGCCGTTTGTGTACATGCCGACCGCCGCGTACACCCGGTTGGTCTGGACCGGGTCGGTGGCGATGCTGACCACGCCGTTGTAGCCCCACCGGTCGGCGCCGACCCAGTCGAGCAGCGGCGTCCAGGACTGGCTGGTCTGTTCCCAGCGGTACGCCCCGCCGATGTCGGTGCGCGCGTAGATGAGGTTCTTCTCGGTGGGGTTGAAGACGATGCCGGGTACGAAGCCGCCACCGCCCACTGGGACGTTCCGCCAGGTGTACGCCTCCGCCGCGGCCGGGGTGGGGGCCGACCCAGCGGCGGTGAACGGGACCACCACGACGGCTGTGGCGGCGGCCAGCACGGACACGATCGTGCCGGCGAGACTTCTCCGCATCTGCGGTTCCTCTCGGGATGGAGCCCCGGGGGACGGGGTTCGATCGCCTGGGTGACGCCGTGGCCCGGGGGACGAGCAACGACGACGGGGTGAGCACGACGACGGGACGGGCGGAGCTGCCCTGGCTCCACCACCCGACGCGACGGCTCCCGCGATCGAGGAACGCGATTACCGTAACCGAAATTGGCTCGCTTTGGAAGCGCTCCCATCATCGATGTTCGTCAGCCGTTCCCACCCGTCCCGCCCAGGTCGGGCCGCGCCGTCACCCGGTCCGGGCGAGGGCGGCTCACCCGGAGCGGCGGCAGGATCGCAGCACGGCGGACCTCCGGCCGCGGCCAGCACCCGGTCCGCCATCGGAACAGCGGAGGAGGGACAGATGGCCATCGCGGAGATCAACCGCACCGACCAGGACATCCAGTCCGCCGTGCTCGACGAGCTGACCTGGGAACCGCGGGTGCAGCCGCACGAGATCGGCGTGACCGTCGCCGAGGGCGTCGTCACCCTGACCGGCCGCGTGGACAGCTACGCCAAGAAGTGGGCCGCCGAACGGGCCACCCACCGGGTCGCCTCGGTCCGGGCGGTCGCCAACGACGTGGCCGTACAGCTCACCAACGGCACCGAGCGCGCCGACAGCGACCTGGCCGCCGCGGCCAGCCACGGACTGGAGTGGGACGCGTTCGTGCCCATCGAGAAGCTCCAGGTCACCGTCTCAGCCGGCTGGGTGACGCTGCACGGCGACGTCGAGTGGGAGTACCAACGTCGAGCCGCCGAACGCGCGGTGGCCCGGCTGACCGGCGTACGCGGGGTGAGCAACGGCATCACCGTCCGACCGGCCACCGCGCCGGACGCCCGCAACCTGGCCGACCGGATCGTCGACGCCCTCGCCCGGGCCGGAGCGACCGAGGCCGAACGGATCAGCGTCCGGGTGCACGGCGACACCGCGATACTCGCCGGGTTGGTGCATTCGATGCCCGAACGGGCCGAGGTCGAGCAGGTGGCCTGGTCCGCGCCGGGCATCCGGGAGGTGCAGAACCACATCGCTGTCGCCCCGGTGCTGCGCTGAGCGGGCGCTGAACGCGCGCGGAACCACCCGGGGTGGGTGAGCCCGTCTCACCCACCCCGGGAGCAGGCTGGTGGCATGAGTGATCCGAACGGGCTGATCCAACCGGGGCGCACCGCGCCCGGTTTCACCCTGCCGGCCACCCCGGACGGGGCTCTGCTGGGGCCCGAGCAGTTCCGTGGCCGGCCGGTCGTGCTCGCCTTCTACCCCGCCGACTGGAGCCCGGTCTGCGGTGACCAGATGTCGCTCTACCAGTCGGCGGCACCCGTCTTCGCCCAGTACCAGGCGGTGGTCCTCGGGGTGTCGGTGGACGGCATCTGGTCACACCGGGCGTTCGCGGAGAGCCGGGGCATCGAGTTCCCCCTGCTGGCCGATTTCGAGCCCAAGGGCGAGGTGGCCCGCAGCTACGGCGCGTACATGCCGAACGGTGAGGCGGCCCGCGCGCTCGTGGTGCTGCACCCGACCGGGAAGGTGACCTGGAGCTACCTGTCGCCGCCCGACGTCAACCCCGGCGCCGACGGCATCTTCGACGCGCTGGACCAACTCGCCGCCGACCGGAAGGTGATGGCCGAATGAGCACGCCACTGCAGGTCACCGCCCGACTTCGAGACCCGGTGACCTCCGACGACCACATCCGGGGGCCGGCCGACGCGGCGGTGACCATCGTCGAGTACGGCGACTTCCAGTGCCAGTTCTGCGGTGCCGCGTACCCGAACCTGCACGAGTTGCTGCGGCAGCGGGCCGACACCGTACGGCTGGTCTACCGCTACTTCCCGATCGCCAACGTGCACCCGTACGCCGAACGGGCCGCCGAGACGGCCGAGGCCGCCGGGGTTCGCGGCCGGTTCTGGGAGATGCACGACTGGCTCTACGAGCATCAGGACCAGCTCGACCCGGTGCACCTCTCGCTCGGCGTCGAGCAGGTCGGATTGCCGCCGGACGAGTTGAACGCCGAGGTGGAGAACCGTGCGCACGCGGACCGGGTGCGCCGCGACTTCGTCGGCGGCATCCGCAGCGGGGTGAACGGCACCCCGACCCTGTTCGTCAACGGCATCCGGCACGACGGCGGGTACGACCTGCCCGACCTGCTGACGGCCGCGGACGCCGCCGCCAACGCCTGACCCGCTCAGATCAGCCGCAACTCGCGCGCCCGCCGGACCGCCTCGCGCCGGCGGGTCGCGTCGAGTTTGCGGTAGATGTTGCGGACGTGGGTCTTCACCGTGTTGACCGAGAGGGACAACTCGCCGGCGATCTCCACGTTGGACAGGATGCTCTGCAGGTAGCGCAGGATGGTCAGCTCCCGCTCGGTGAGCGGCTCGTCGAGCGCGCCCCTCGCCCCGGTGGCCGGCCCAACGGCGCCCTGTCCCGCGCCCCGCACCAGGTCACCGACCAGAGTGAAGTGCGCGGTGCCCGCGTCCAGGTGCGCTGCCAGCAGGTCCCGCACCTGCGGTTCGGCGCGGGTGAAGACCCGACGGCAGCCCTGCGGGCCGGCCAGGTCCAGCGTCTGCTCCAGGATCCGACCCGCCCGACGACCGTCCCCGGCGCGCTGGGCCAGCACCGCGTCGAGCAGACCGGCGTCCAGGCGTACCGGTAGCGGCCAGGCAGTGGCATCTGGCGTCTGCCAGTCCGGCAGGGTCCGCTCGGCGGTGGCGGCGTCGCCGGCCCACAGCTGCACCTTCGCCAATGTGACAGCGAGCACCGGCTCGGCCCCCTCGTCGGCGGCGTCGGCCAGCAGGTCGCGGGCGGAGTCCAGGTCGCCCCGCGCGGCCCGCAGTTCGGCCTCGGCGGCCCGCAGCAGAGCGGCCAGCTCGTCGGCGGACGGCCGGTCGGCCAGCGCCTCCCGGGCCCGGACGAGCAGCCGCTGGCCGGTCGCCGGGTCACCGGAGTCGTGGCGTAGCTGGGCCCGGCACAGCGCGGCCACCGCCGCCGCCACCGGTTGGTCGGAGGCGGCGGACAGCAAGTCGCCGTCCACCTCGGGGTCGCCGGCCCAGCCGCCGGTCACGTCGAGCGCCGGGAGGGCGAGGGCGAGGTTCGCCGTAGCCTCCTCGGGCTGGTCGCGCAGCAGTGCCACCACGGCGAGAGCCAGGTACGCGTGGCCGCAGTCGAGCCGACAGGACCAGCCCCGACAGGGCGGCATGCCGAGCGCGTCCCTGGCCGCCTGCTCGGCTGCCCGCAGTTCGCCGCGCACCGCGAGCAGCAGCGCGGCGCGGCTCGCGGCGACCAGCTCGGTACGCGGCCGGCCGGCTTCCCGAGCGGCCGCCCGGGCCCGGACGAACCGGGCGGTGGGCAGCGCCCCGTCGGCCAACTCGACCAGCCCCAGCGCGGTGCCCGTGAACGCCCGCAGGTCCAGGTCGTCGGCGGCCCCGCCACCACCGGCCGTCGGGGCGGAACCGGTCGCCCCGGTCGGCAGCCGGGTCGGCGTGGCTTCCGCCGGGCGGGTGCGCAGTAGGCGAGCGGCGGCGGCCCGGACCTCGGTGCGGTCGTCGGCGAGCCGGGCCACTGTCAGCTCCAACGCGGTGACCAACCGCAGGAACCGGTCCCGACGCGGCACCGGCAGGCCCACCGCGTGCCCGGCGGCGGCCCGCAGGTGACCGGTGGCGGCCGGCAGGTCACCGGCGTACGCGCGCTCGGCGGCGCAGGCCAACGCCACCTCCGGGTCGGCGCGGATCACCTCCGCTGGCGGCGGCGTGGGTGCCGGGGCGCGCACCGGGTCCCTGTCGTAGCGGGTCAGCTCCGGCCAGTGCGCGACGAACAGGTCACCGGCCAGGTCCCAGCGGCCGGCGGCCAGGGCGTGCCGCAGAGCGTCGGCGGGCCGGCCGTCACCCGCGTACCAGTCGGCGGCCCGGACGTGCAGCTCACGTAGCTCCTCGGTGGGCAACCGAGCGAGGTCGGCGCGGAGCAGGTCGGCGAGCAGGGAGTCGTACCGGTACCAGGGCGGCCGGGTGTCCTCCCGGTGCAGCAGACCACCGGTCCCGGCCAGGTCGGCCAGCACCTGCCCGGCGTCGGCGCGGCCGGTCAGCGCCTCGGCCAGGTCGGCACAGACGGTGTCGACGACGGCGGTCCGGCGCAGCAGATCCTCCTCGGCCGGGTCGAGCGTCGCCAGCACCTCCTCCCGCAGGTAGCCGGCGATCTCCGGTTGGTCTCCGCCGAACTGCCCCACCCAGCGTTCCGGGTCGGCCTGACCGCGTACCGCGAGGGCGGCGATGCGCAGCGCGGCCGGCCAGCCGCCGGTGCGCTCCCGCAGCCGGTGCACGGCGGTCGCCGGCAGCGCGGCGGCGTGGGCGGTGAGCAGGTCGGCCACCTCGTCGTCGGTGAACGCCAGCTCGTCCGGGCCGATCTCGGTCAGCTCGCCGGCGAGGCGGAGTCGGTGCAGTGGCAGGTGCAGTCCGGCCCGCGCGCCGATCACCAGGCGGAGCCGCCGCCCGGCGTGCCGCAGCAGGAACTCCAGGCCGGTCAACGCCGCGGGGTCGGCGACCCGGTGCAGGTCGTCCAGGATCAGCAGGACCGGCCGGTCGGCGGCGGCGAGCGTGGCGGCCAGCGCCTCCAGCTGGTCGGGGCGCGGCGGCCGGTCGGGCACCGGGCCGCCCTCCGACGACCCGATCGCCGAGCGCAGCGCCGCCGCGAGGTACGCCCAGAGCCGGTCGGAGTCGTCGCCGGCCTCCACCGACATCCACGCCGAGACCGGGTCGTCGGCCGGGGAGACCGACAGGTCGCCGGAGTCCGGCAGTATCGCGCCCGGCTCCACGTCGGGTGGCGCGCCGCCCAGCCGCATCCAGGAGGCGAGCAGTGTGGTCTTGCCCCAGCCGGCGGGGGCGGCCACCAGGGTGACCGGTCCCGCGCTGCCCTCGTCCAACCGGCGCAGCAGGCGGGGCCGGGCGACCACCGGCTCCGGCGGCACAGCCGGCGTCAGCCGGGACGCCAACAGCGGTGGCCCAGGTGCCGGTTCGACGCGTACGTGATCCTGTTCCGGCACCCAGCCCCACCCCCACCACGCGCTCCGCCCCCGGTCGGCGAGCGGTTACCCGGCACGGGCGGGTTCACCCCTTCCGGGCGAGCGCGCTTCACCCGGGAGCGACAGACGATCGGGGGACGTGAACCGGGAGGACGGGTGGTACCGATGGGACGGCTGGCGCGGGCGGGACCAGCCCTCGGCGGCGTGGTGCTGGCCGGGGCGGCGCGGCTGCTGCGCGTACCCCGTCGGGTTGCCCGACAAGGCGCGGACGGCGACGCAGCCGCGCCGGCCCGGTGGGAGGTGGTGACCGTCGACCGGCCGCCGGAGCAGGTGCTGCCGGAGGGCCGTTGGCCGGAGCCGCTGCGCCGCCTGGACGGGGCGGTCGAGGTGCGGGTGCGCGCGGCGCCCGGCGACCGGGGCACCGAGTTGGCCGCCCGGCCGCTGGCCGGCGTCAGCCCGCCCGCCGGGCTGGCCGCGCATCTGGTCGGCGACGACCCGGGTCTGCTGGTCCGCCGGACCCTGCGCCAGATCAAGCAACGGGTGGAGGCCGGTGAGGTGCTCCGCGCGGACCGGTCCGCGCTGGACCGCCCCGAGGTCCACGGGTGAGAGCGCTGTGTTGGGTGGCCGCCGGCGAACTGGCCGTACGCGAGGTCCCCGACCCGGAGCTGCGCAACGAGCGTGACGTCATCGTTCGGGTCCGGCGCAGCGCCACCTGCGGAGGTGACCTGCCGCTGCTGGCCGGCCGGCACCCGCTGCTGCGACCCGGCGACGTGCTCGGCGCGGAGTTCCTGGGCGAGGTGGTGGAGGTCGGGCCCGGAGTCCGCCGACACCGCGCCGGCGATCGGGTGGTCGTCGGCGCGAGCGTGGCCTGCGGCGGCTGCTGGTACTGCCGCCAGGGCCTGCACTCCTGCTGCGACAACGCCCAGGCCGACCTTCCCAGCGCCGATCCCGACTGGGCCCGCTCCGACGCCGGCTGTTTCGGCCGGCCCCGCGCGGCGGGAGGTTTCGCGGGCGGCCACGCCGAGTACGTGCGGGTGCCGTACGCCGACGTGAGCGCCTTCCGGGTGCCGGACGTCGTCGACGACGACCGGGCGGTGTTCGCCGCCGACGTGGCGCCGACCGGGTGGCTGGCCACCGAGTTGGGTGCGGTACGCCCCGGCGACGTGGTGGCGATCTGGGGCGCCGGTGCGGTGGGTCAGTTGACCGCCCGGGCGGCGGTGCTGCGCGGCGCCGCCCGGGTGCTGGTGGTGGACCGGCACGAGGAGCGGTTGCGGATGGCCGAGCGGCACTCCGACGCCGAGCCGCTCGACTACCGCCGTACCGACGTCGCGGCGGAGCTGCGCGACCGTAGCGGTGGGCGCGGGCCCGACGTGTGCGTGGTGGCGGCCGGCCCGCCGCCGGCCCGGTCGAGGTCGGACCGGTTCGCGGGGCAGCACCCCGACCGACCGGACGCGCTGCGGGAGGCCGTGCACGCGTGTCGCAAGAGCGGCGTGGTGGTGGTGCTCGGCACGGCGGGAGGGTTCGTCGACGCGTTCCCGTTGGGTGCGCTGACCGAGCGGCGACTCACGCTGCGCGGCGCCGGTCGGCCGGATCTGCGGGACGTGCCGATGCTGCTGGACCGGATGGCCCGCGACGAGCTGCGGACCGAACACCTGGCCACCCACCGGCTGCCGTTGGCGCGGGGCCCCGAGGGGTACGCGCTGTTCCGGGACCGGGCCGACGGCTGCGTACGCACCGTGTTCACGCCGTGACCGCCTCCTCGTGATCGCTGATCGGCGACCACGAATGGCAGACTCTGAGGATGACTGGCGAGCGAACGTACGACGTGGTGCTGTTCGGGGCGACCGGGTTCACCGGCGGCCTGACCGCCGAATACCTGGCTCGGCACGCGCCGGCCGAGCTGCGCTGGGCGTTGGCCGGGCGCAACCCGCAGCGCCTCGCCGCCGTACGGGATCGGCTGGCCGCTATCGACCCGAGCCTGGCCGACCTGCCGCTGCTCACCGCCGACGTGACCGACGCCGACTCCCTGCGGGCGGTGGCGGAGAGCGCCCGGGTGGTGGCCAGCACGGTCGGCCCGTACATCCACCACGGGGAGCCGCTGGTCGGGGCCTGCGCCCGGTCCGGCACCGACTACCTGGACATTACCGGCGAGCCGGAGTTCGTCGACCTCATGTACGTGCGTCACCACGCCGAGGCGACACGCACCGGCGCGCGGCTGGTGCACGCCTGCGGCTTCGACTCCATCCCGCACGACCTGGGCGTCTGGTTCACCGTCAAGCAGTTGCCCGCCGACGTCCCGATCACCGTGGACGGGTACGTGCGCGCCGGCGGCCGGTTCTCCGCCGGCACCTACCACTCGGCGCTCACCGCGTTCTCCCGTACCGGGCAGGCCAGCCGGGCCGCCCGAGACCGCCGGGCGGTCGAGCCACGCCCCACCGACCGGCGGGTCCGGGCGGTGCCCGGCCGGCTGGCCCGCTCGGCGGAGCTGGGCATCTGGATCGTGCCGCTGCCGACCATCGACCCGCAGGTGGTCCGCCGCTCGGCCAATGCCCGCCCTGAATACGGCCCGGACTTCCGCTACCGGCACTTCGCCGCGGTGAAGCGGCTGCCCACGGTGCTGGCCGGCGCGGCCGGGCTCGGCGCGCTGATCGGGCTGGTGAAGCTGCCGCCCAGCCGGCGCTGGCTGCTCGGCCGGCTGGCGTCCGGGCAGGGGCCCACCGCGCAGCAGCGGGCCTCGTCCTGGTTCCGGGTCCGGTTCGTCGGCACCGGCGGCGGGCAGCGGGTGGTCACCGAGGTCGCCGGCGGCGACCCCGGCTACGACGAGACGGCGAAGATGCTGGCCGAGTCGGCGCTGTGCCTGGCGCTCGACGAGCTGCCGCCGACCGCCGGCCAGCTCACCCCGGTCGCCGCGATGGGTGACGCGCTGCTCGACCGGCTGGTCCGGGCCGGCCTCACCTTCCGGGTGCTCAAGCAGGAGACGCGGGAGCCCGCGGCTTGACCCTCAACCGGGTCGAGGGGGCAGGATGCCCAGCGTGAGCGACCTGCACAGCATCGGCGAGCTGGCCCGGGCCAGCGGCCTGACCGTCAGCGCACTGCGCTTCTACGACTCGGCGGGGGTGCTGGAGCCGACAGTGGTCGACCCGGTGACCGGCTACCGCTGGTACGCCGAGGGGCAGATCGCCCCGGCCCGGCTGGTGGCCGGGCTGCGTCGGATCGGCATGCCGGTGCCGGAGATCGCCGCAGCGGTGCGCGCCGAGCCGGCGGGGGTGCACCACCTGCTCGACGCGCACCTGCGCCGGCTGGCCGACGGGCTCAGCGACGCCCGCCGCGAGGTCGACCGGCTCCGGGCCCTGGTCGACGCGGCCCCGCCGACCGCCACCACACTTCTGGTCGCCCCCGCCGCCCTGGCCGCCGCGCTCGACGCGGTGCGCTTCGCCGTCGGTGTCGATCCGGAGTTGCCGATGCTCGCCGGTGTGCTGTTCGACGTGGAGTCCGACGGCGTCCGGCTCGTCGCCACCGATCGGTACCGGCTCGCGCTGGCTCGGGCCGGGGCCGACGTCGACGGGCCGCCGGTGCGGGCGTTCGTGCCGGTGGCCCTCGTCGACCAGCTCCGGCCACTGCTCGACACCGCCGACACCTGGCCGGTACGGCTGACAGTGGCGGGCGCGGACCTGCGGGTGCGGGTGGCCGACCGCACGGTGACCGGCGTCGCCCTGCCGTACGACTTCCCGGACTACCACCGGCTGCTGCGCAAGTCCGTCGGTGAGCGGCCGAGCGCGCGCCGGATCCCGGTGGACGTGGCAGCGCTGCGCGCCGAGCTGGCCGACCCGGCGGCCCCCACTGTCGCCCTCGACCACGACGGCACGACCCGGGAGGTGACAGTGCTCGGCGTCGACCACCAGGGCCGGCTGCGGCTGCTTCCCGCCGCCGACCTGGGCACTGACGCGCTGCGGGTCGGGGTGGACGGCGGTTACCTGCTGGACGCGCTGAACGCGGCCGGCGCGCCGCAACTGGTGCTGGAGCTGGATGGGCCGATCGCCCCGCTGGCCGTACGCCGACCGGACGACGCGGACACCTACTCGGTGCTCATGCCGATCCGGCTCTGAGCGGGCGGCCAGCACTCCCCGTCCCGGGACGAAAAGCCCGCGACGGTAGCATCTGGTGGTTCACCTGTGACCCCGGACGGAGGCGTACGGAGCAGCATGCTCGACATGGAGTTGATCCGGAAGGATCGCGAGGCGGTGGCGACCGCGCTGGCGAAGCGTCTGGATCCCGCCGAGGTCACCCGTGCCCTGGACGAGATCCAGCGGCTCGACCAGGAACGCCGCGCCCTGATCACGGAGATCGACGCCGAGCGGCAGCGCCGCAAGGCCGAGGCCCGGGCGTACGCGCAGGCGAAGCGGGCCGGCGAGGAGCCGCAGGCCGCCGCGCCGGAGGCGGAGCGTCAGCAGCTCGCCGAGCTGGAGTCCCAGCTGGACGAGGTGCAGGCCCGGCTGCGCGACGCGATGAGTGAGCTGCCCAACCTGCCCAGCGACGATGTCGTGGCCGGCGGCAAGGAAGCCAACCGGGTGGTGAAGACCTTCGGCGAGCCGCCGGTGATCGAGAAGGTCCGCGACCACGTGGAGCTGAGCCGCGCGTTGGGCCTTGTCGACTACGAGCGCGGGGTCAAGCTCGGTGGGTCCGGTTTCTGGATGTACACCGGGGTCGGTGCCCGGCTGGAGTGGGCGCTGCTCAACTACTTCGTCGACCAGCACATCAAGGCCGGCTACGAGTTCCTGCTTCCGCCGCACCTGCTGCTGGACTCGGCCGGCTTCGCCGCCGGGCAGTTCCCCAAGTTCTACGACGACGTCTACCACCTGGACTCGGCGTCCGCCCCGCGTGGCCAGTTCCTGCTGCCCACGTCGGAGACGGCGATCCTCGGCGCGTACCAGGACGAGATCCTGGAGACCCCGAAGCTGCCGCTGAAGGCGTTCGCGTACACCCCGTGCTACCGGCGGGAGTCGGCCGGTTCGCACTCGGACGAGCGCGGCACGGTGCGGGGGCACCAGTTCAACAAGGTGGAGATCTTCCAGTTCACCCTGCCGGAGCAGGCCGACGCGGCGCTGGAGGAGATGCTCGCCCACGCCGAGAGCCTGGTCGAAGGGCTGGGTCTGCACTACCAGCGCACGTTGCTCTCGGCCGGTGACGCCAGCGCCTCGATGAAGAAGACCCTCGACATCGAGGTGTGGATGCCGAGCACCGGCAAGTACAAGGAGGTGTCGTCGGTCTCCTGGGCCGGCGACTACCAGGCTCGTCGGGCGGCCATCCGTTACCGCGAGCCGGGCGGCAAGCAGACCCGCTTCGTGCACACCCTCAACGGGTCGGCGCTGGCCACCAGCCGGCTTTTCCCGGCCATCCTGGAGCAGTACCAGCAGGCCGACGGCAGCGTCCTGGTCCCCAAGGTCCTCCAAGATCGCCTAAACACCGACCGCCTAACCCCCCGCTAACCCCGCCCGTTCCCGGCGTTGATCATGAAGTTATTGCCCCTCGCCTCGGCGTGTCAGGGCAATAACTTCATGATCGACAGGGTTGGCGCGGGGGCGCCTCACCAGGGCTGCGGTGAGGAGGAGTGCCGCTAGGGCGGCTCCGAGCAGTGCCGGGCCGATGACGTCCAGGGTGGTGGCCAGGGTTTGTTGTAGGTGGGACGCCGCTTGGATTACCGGGTCTTTGAGGGCGTCGCGGCGGCCGGCTGCCAGCCGTAGCTCGTACCAGCCGTACCAGGCGACGTATCCGCCGGTGAGCAGCAGCACCAGGCCACTGAGGCGGGGCACCAGCGCGCCGGCGACGCGCAGCCGGGCCACCAGGCCGTCGCGCAGCAGCGCCACGCCGAGCGCGGCGACCGCGACCACCAGCCCCATCCCGAGGGCGTACGCGCCGAACAGCGCCAACCCCTGAGCGGTCGAGCCGGCCTGGAGGCTGGTCACCACGATGGCCAGGAACGGCGCGATGGCGCAGCCGAGCGACGCCAGCGCGTACGCCGCGCCGAACAGCGCCATCGAGGGCCAGGACCGGGTCAGCCGAGGCGCCCGGGCGGACCAGCCGGGGGCGGGCAGCCGCCGACCGGCGAGCAACCAGCAGCCGGCCACCAGCAGCAGCACGCCGAGCGCCACCGTCAGCCACGGCAGCCGGGGCCGCAGCCAGCCGGCCAGCGGCGCGAGCGCCAGGCCGAACGCGCCGAACACCAGCACGTACCCCACTGTCAGCCCGGCCGCCGCGGTGAGCGCGCGGCCGACCGCGCCGCGGGTGTCCGACCCGGCGACCAACAGCGAGAGGTACGCGGGCAGCAACGCGAAGCCGCACGGGTTGACCGCGCCGAGCATGCCGGCGGTCAGCGCGAGCAGCAGTGTGGCGGTCACGCCCCGGCCAGTGCGGCGACCTTGGCGGTGAGCGCCTCACCGTCGAGGAAGCCGTGGTGGACGACAGTGCCGTTCCGGTCGATGATCACGAAGATGCTCTGCTCGGTCACCTTGAACCGCTTCCAGAGCGCGCCAGTGGTGTCCTCGATCTGCGGCGTCGCGCCGAGGTCGAACTCGGTGACGAACTCCTTCATGGCCTTCCGCTCGCCCAGCCCGGCGACGCCGACGATTGGCACGGTGTCCCGGTACCGGGGTTCGATCTCGGCCACGGTCCAGGCCTGGCTGGCACAGGTGGCGCACCACGGCGCCCAGAACCACAGCACCACCGGTTTGCCGGCGAGTCGTGCCGCGTCGAACGCGGCACCACCGAGGGTGGTCCCGGTGAAGCGCAGCACGTCCGGGACCTGCGCCGCGGGTGATCCGCTGGCCGGGGTGGGCGCGGCGTCGGCCGGCGTGGGCGGGGTGCCGGTCGAGGCCGGGGCCGATCCGGCGGCGGCGGGCCCACCCGGCGCAGTGCCGGTACAGGCGGCAACGCCGAACAGCGCCACCACGAGCGCTCCGGCGGTGGCGGCACGGCGAAGCCGCCCGGCCCCTGTCCACGCCCTGCTGATCCGCATCCGCTTCTCCGTTCCGGTCCGGAAGGGACCCCTGCTGGGCCTGAGGCTTCGCTATTCGGCCTTGGCGAGTCGGAGGGCCAACTCCGGGCAGACCTTGACCGCCTTCAGCGCGCCCTCGCGCAGCCAGGTCGGCACGGGGGTGGCCGGGAAGGCGGGATATCCGTTCGCGTCGAGCCGGATGAAGTCCGGTACGACGTGCGCGCAGAGGCCGTGCCCGTCGCAGCGGGACCAGTCCAGTGTGAGCTTCTGCGGGTTCGCGTCGGGTGCGCCCGGCAGCCCCATCACGCCCTTGACCCGTCGGCCACAGCCGTCGCCGGTGCTGTGCAGTCGCAGGTCCTCGGCGAAGACCTCGATCGCGGAGAGCGCGAAGCGGGCGGTGCCGTCCGGGTGGCTGCACGCGCCCCGGCCCTTCACCTCGCCGGCGGCGGCGCGCACCACGTCCGCCGGTTGGCTGCCGGCGACGGCCAGGTCCACGGCGCGGGCCAGGTCCGGCAGGCCCATCTTGCACGGCCCGCACTGGCCGGCGGACTCGCCGGCCAGGTAGCGCACCACCTGGGCGGCCTCACCGAGCGGGCAGGTGTCGACACCGAGCGGGATGATGATGCCCGCCCCGAGGGTGCCGCCGACAGCGGCCAGGCCCTTGCGGGAGACCTCGGCCGTCTCCGCCGCCTCCGGGGTGATCCACTTGCCGTGGTAGCCGCCCATCAGGATGCCCTGGGTGGCTGGCACCTCGCACAGGTCGAGGACGTCGCGCAGCGGCATGCCGGCGGTGCACTCCACCACCGCCGGTCGGCCCGCCGCGCCGGTCACGGTGAGCAGCACGGTGCCCGGCTCGTCGTCGGTGCCGAGCGCCGCATACTCGTACGGGCCCAGTCGGGCGCCGATGGCGAGCTGGGCGTACGTCTCGGCGTTGGACAGCAGGGTGGGCAGGCCGCTGACCCCGGAGTCGCTGGAGCGCTTCTTGGTGCCCGGCGGGATGTGCGGCAGCCCGTTGATCCCGTTGACCAGTGCGCCGCCCTCGCCGGAGATGAACCGGTGCGGCACTGTGACGATCGTCGTCTGCACCGGCATCCGGCGCTCTTCGAGCGCTTCCATCAGCGAGTCCCGGCCGACCCCGTCGTCCGCCACGCCGATCACGATCTCGTCGGCGTCCAGCGCGTACGCGGCCAGCGCCGCCCCGTCCAGGACCAGGTGCGGGGCGCGGGTCAGCAGCACCTTGTCCTTCCAGCTGGCCGGTTCCCCCTCGGTGGCGTTGACGACCACCACGGCGGCGAGGTCCTGCCGCTCGCAGGACTCCAGCACCGCGCGCAGTTTGCGGGCGAATGGGAAACCCGCTCCGCCCTTGCCCTTGAGCTGCATGCCCTCGGCGAGTTGGAGCAGCTGCGCCGGCTCCATCGGGCCGATCGGTCCGTGCACCTCCTCGTGCGCGAGCAGGTCGAGTCGGCCGTACTCGGCGAAACCGGCGGTGAGCCGCGGTTCGCCGACGCAGGCGACCGGTGGCACGGCGGTGCGCATCACTTCGCCTCACCCCGCAGCCCGGCCCAGTACGCCCCGTCCACAGCGTCGGCGCTGGCCTTGCGGCGCTTGGACTTGCCCTCGCCGGCTGCCCGTCGAGCACGGCGGGACGCCAGGTCGACAAGGGTCGGGGTGTCGTCGACGGGCGGCGCCACCTCGTCCGGCACGTACCGGGCCGGCGGGCGCCAGTAGTCCGGCTCCTCGGGCAGGTCGTCATCGGCGCTGTGCCGGCCGCTGCCGCTGCGCGGCGCCGACGAGATCGGGCTGCTGGAGACCGGGCCGGCGGAGATCGGCTCCACGGAGATCGGGCCGGCGGAGATGGGGTCGTCGGCCTGCCACCGGCGTGGGCTGTCCCACGGCTCCTCGGGCTCGGCGAGGGTCGGCTGCGGCGGCGCCGAGTAACGGCTGCCGTCGTCCTCGTCGCGGGACCGGCGACGGGACCGCTCAGAGGTGACCTCGTCGGCGCGTCGCCGGCCGGTCGGTACGTCCTCGTCCCGGGTGCGGGAGGCGCGTCGCCGGCTCACCGGCTCCAACTCCTCCTCGTCGCGTCGGAACGTGCCGGTGTCCTCCACGCTGCGGCGGGCCGATCGGCTGGTGGTGGTCTCCTCGGTCCGCCGGCTGCGCGAGGACCGTTCGGTGTCGCGGCGGGCCGCCGGCTCCTCCTCCCGCCGACGTCGGCTCGGCCGGGTCGGCTCGACGAGAGAACCGGGCTCGGGCACCACCGGGACGGTGAACCGTTCGGGGTCACGTCGCGCGGCCGGCGGGGCCCAGGTGGCGGTGGTGGTCTCCGCCCAGGCGGGACGCTTGTCGGCGGCCTTGCTGCGCCGACCCAACCCGGCCAGCAGCGATCGGGCGGTCTTCGCCTCCTCGGCCCGGCCTGCCATCACCGCGTTGCGGACCGCTGCCTGGTGCTGCTCGCGGCTGCGCCGACCGATGGTGACCGAGAACCGGACCAGCAGGGCCAGCACCACCAGCAGGATGCAGCCGAGGTAGCTGAACAACACCCAGGGCGCTGCGGCCCGACCGGCGTTGAGGCCGTGAAAGACAGCGAACGGCCAGGCCAGGTACGCGGTGGAGTGCAGCGTGCGCCACAGCCACTTCGGACCGACGCCGGCGAAGCGGGCCCTGATGATGCCGGTCCAGATCACGCTGACCATCAGCAGCGCGGCCACGGTGCCGAGCCCGACGTAGAGCCCCCGGCCGCCGACGAACGGCACCAGCGCGTCGGTCGCCGCCGCCCGCCCGGTGGCGATCTTGGTGAGGACGTGGAAGCCGAGCCCGGCCACGCCCAGCACCCCGGTGGCCCGGTGCGCCGACTGCATCAACACCCGGTGCGAGATGCGCAGCACCAGCCGGTCGGTGGCGAGCAGGCCCAGCATCACGGTGAGGCTCAACGCCACCAGGGAGACCACCCCGGCGAAGAACTCGGTGAAGAAGAAGCCGTACGCGTACGCCGTCTGACCGACGCCGGTCAGCATGATCGCCGCCCAGAGCGCGGCGAGCACCGACGCGATCAGCAGTGCGCTCGCCGACCGCGACGGGGTACGCACCCCCCGACTGCTGGCGCTGGTCCGGACCGTCGCCGCCTTCTTGTCCTGCTGTGCCCGGGCCATCTGCTCCTCGATCGTCTCGCGGCGGCGTACCACCGGCCGACCCCTGCTCCCCCATCCAGTACGGACCGGCGGGGCGCGCGGATCACCCGCCGACGGAAATTTCTGGGCCGAAATCGAACCGAGGGGCGCGGCCGTGCGTTGTACCCGCTCCCACCCACCGATCTGGACAGCGACGAACGTCCATGCGTTGACAGTCGCTGCAACACGCTTGTAACCTTTCAGCAAATTTCAGCCAAGCTTGCAAGATTTCGGCAAGCAGGCACTCCCCCACCGCACCACCACCCCCGCTCCCGCTCCCGTCAGGAGTCCCCATGCACCGACGTCGACGCGGCTCGGCGCTCCTCGCCCTCGGCCTGATCGCCAGCCTGCTCGTTCCCACCGCAGTGACGGCACCCCCGGCCGTCGCCGCCCCGTCCGGCGGCAAGAAGGTCATCGTCCAGCTCTTCGAGTGGAACTGGCCCTCGGTGGCCAGCGAGTGCCAGAGCACCCTCGGCCCCAAGGGCTACGGCTTCGTTCAGGTCTCACCCCCGCAGGAGCACGTGCGGGGCAACCAGTGGTGGCTGGCGTACCAGCCGGTCAGCTATCGGATCGAGTCCCGTAAGGGCACCCGGGCCCAGTTCCAGTCGATGGTGAACACCTGCCACGCGGCCGGGGTCAAGGTGATCGTCGACGCGGTGATCAACCACATGTCCGGTCAGGACAACGGCGGCACCGGCTGGGCCGGCTCGTCCTACTCGCACTACGACTACCCGGGCATCTACCAGACCCAGGACTTCCACCACTGCGGGCGCAACGGCGGCGACGACATCGCCAACTACAACGACCGGCACGAGGTGCAGAACTGCGAGCTGGTCAACCTGTCGGACCTGAAGACCGAATCGGACTACGTCCGCACGAAGATCGCCTCGTACCTCAACGACCTGCTCTCGCTCGGCGTCGACGGCTTCCGGATGGACGCCAGCAAGCACATGCCGGCCGCCGACATCGCCGCCATCAGGGGCAAGCTGTCCCGCTCCGCGTACATCGTGCAGGAGGTCATCCACGGCGCCGGCGAGCCGGTGCAGCCGACCGAGTACACAGGCAACGGTGACGTGCACGAGTTCCGCTACGGCAAGGACCTGGCCCGGGTGTTCCGCTCCGAGCGGTTGGCGTACCTGCGCAACTTCGGTGAGGGCTGGGGGCACCTGCCCACCGGCCCGGCCTCGGTGTTCGTCGACAACCACGACACCCAACGCGACTCCGGTGGGGTGCTGACCTACCGCGACCGGGGCATCTACGCGCTGGCGAACGCCTTCATGCTGGCCTGGCCGTACGGCTCCCCGACCGTCATGTCCAGCTACACCTTCAGCAACCGGGACGCCGGCCCACCGTCGGACGGCGCCAACAAGACGCTCAACACCACCTGCTACTCCGGCTGGGAGTGCGAACACCGCTGGCCGGTGATCGCCAACATGGTCGGCTTCCGCAACGCCACCGAGGGCGCCGGCGTGGCCAACTGGTACGACAACGGCAACAACCACATCGCGTTCAGCCGCAGCGGCAAGGGCTTCCTCACCGTCAACGACGAGGACGCCGCTGTGAACGGCCGCTCCTACTACACGGGGCTGCCCGCCGGTCGATACTGCGACGTCGTCCACGGCACCTACGCGGGCGGCACGTGTAGCGGACCGGTGATCACGGTGGACGGTAGCGGCTGGTTCGCGGCGAACGTGCCGGCGCACGACGCAGTGGCCATCCACATCGGCGCGCGAATCTGATTCGACAGGGGCCTCCGGACGGCGGGTCTCGCCGAACCGGGGGCCCCGAAGCATCAGCCACCATAGAGTGGTTTCGTGCCGTTTGACCGAAAGACTCCGTACCGTCGTCGCGGCGTCTGGGTGGCCGCCGCGATCGGCGTACCCGCGCTGCTGGTGACCGCGCTGCTGGTCGGCCAGGCCCTCACCCCCAGCTCGACGGCCCCGGACGACCGCAACGTGGTGGTAGCCGACCCGACTCCGAGCAGTGTGGACCAGAGCCCGGAGGAGTCGATCCCCCCGGCCGCGCCCGCCCCGGACGGGCTGCCGGTGGTCGACTACGACCCCGCGCCCGGAGGGTTCCCCGCCGACCCGGACACCATGGACGTCACACCGCTGACCGACGGCGTGCACCCGACCAGACGGATCGCCGCGTACGACGCGCCCGGCGGTCGGCCGCGCGCCTTCCTCGAACCGACCATCCGCGGTGTCGAGCTGACAATGCCGATCGCCCAGCGGCGCGCCGGCTGGACGGCCGTCCTGCTGCCCTCGGCCAACCGCCAGCTCGCCTGGCTGCCGCCCGGCGGGTTCGAGACGGTGCCGCTGCGCGACCAGATCGTCGTGGAACGCAAGGTCCACCGGCTCACCTGGTACCGGGCCGGCAAGGCGGTACGCACCTGGGAGGTCAGCCTCGGCCAGTCGGGCCAGGAGACTCCACTGGGGCGGACCTTCATCCTGGGCCGCACCCCACCGCCGGAGGAGGTCTACGGCGGGGTGGACATCTACGCCCTCGGTTCGGTGCCCGACGACCCGGAGTCGGTGCCGTCCGGGCTGCGCGGCGCGCACATCGGGGTGCACACCTGGCACCATGACGGCGAGCTGGGCGAGAACACCACAAACGGCTGTATCCGGCTGACCCGCAGCGGTCAGCGGGAACTGCTCGCCGAGGTCCGTCCCGGCAGCAGCGTCGTCGTGGTCGACGAACTGGCCGCCCCGCCGCCGACCGCCTGACCGCCGGCCGGCAGCGTCACTCGCCGAGCAGCCAGCCGTTCTGCTCGGCGACCCGGATCGCGTCGGCCCGGTTGCGGGCACCGGTCTTACCGATCGCCGCGGACAGGTGGTTGCGTACCGTCCCCTCGGAGAGGTGCAACGCCCTGGCCAGGTCGGCGGCGCTGCCACCGCCCCGCGCTGTCCGCAGCACCTCGGTCTCCCGCTCGGTCAGCGGGCTGACCCCGGCGGCCAGCGTCTCCGCGGCCAAGGTCGGGTCGACCACCCGCAGGCCGGCGTGCACCCGGCGGACCGCGTCGGCGAGCTGCCGGGCCGGGGTGTCCTTGACGACGAAACCGCTCGCACCGGCCTCCATCGCCCGGCGCAGGTAGCCGGGTCGACCGAAGGTGGTCACCACCAGCACCCGACAGGTCGGCAGCGCGGCCCGCAACGCCGCGGTGGCGGCGATCCCGTCCAGGCCGGGCATCTCCACGTCCAGCAGGGCGACGTCGGGAGCGCTGCGTCGAGCCTCGGGCACCACCTCGTCGCCCCGGCCGACCTCGGCGACCACCGTCAGGTCCTCCTCCAGCGAGAGCAGGGCGGCCAGCGCGCCCCGGACCAGCGCCTGGTCGTCGGCGAGCAACAGCCGGATCGGCGTGGACCCGCCGCTCACCGGGCCTCCTCCGGCGCGTGCACCCGCAGCAGAAAGCCGTCACCCGCCGGCCGACGGCCGACCGTCACCACCGCGTCCAGCCGCCGCGCCCGCTCCCGCAGGCCCACCAGCCCGTGCCCGCTCGGGTCGGGAGTGGACGGGCCACGGCCGTCGTCACTGATCTCGACCCGATCCGGGTGGACCCTGATCACGCAGCACCGCGCCCCGCTGTGCCGGACCACGTTCGTCACCCCTTCCCGTACCGCCCAGCCGAACAACCGGTCCCACTCCTCCGGCAGATCCGGCACCTCGGCCGACACGTCCGCCGCTATGCCCGCCGCGGCCAGCGCGGAGCGTGCGCCGGCCAACTCCGCGGCGAGACTGACCTCGCGGTACGCCCCGACCGTCTGTCGTACGTCGGCCAGCGCGGCCCGGGCCAGCGCCTCCACCTCGGCGATCTCGGCGGCGGCCCGCTCCCGGTCGACCTCGATCAGACGCCCGGCCAACTCGGCCTTGATCGCCACCACTGTCAGCGAGTGCCCGAGGATGTCGTGCAGGTCGCGGGCGGCGCGGGACCGCTCCTCGGCGACCGCGAGCCGACCGATCTCCTGTTGGGCGGCGCGGAGTTCGCTGTTGCGCTGGGCCAGCCGGGACACCCCGAACATGGCGAACGAGGCGAGCAGCACCGCGAAGACGATGCCGTTCTCCGCCTCCCACCCCGGCACCAGCCAGGAGGCCAGCACGGGGGTCACCGCGCAGAGCACCACGGCGGCCAGCGCCTCCCACGGCGGCAGCAGGAACACCGCCGCCGCGGCCACGTAGACCAGGGTGGCCAGCCAGTCCCCTTCGGTGCCCGGAAGGCTGGCCAGGCCCACCGCGAGCAGCAGCGCCAGCCCGACCCGCGCCCGGCCCGTCGGAATCGGCAGCATTGACTGGCGCAGCTTGCGGGCCCACTGGAACAGCAGCACGTAACCGATGCCGAAGACGACCAGGGCCACCACACCGAGGACCCGCCGCCACGGCTCCGGCTGGTGCAGCGCGGTGGCGAGCGGCACGTTGAGGAAGAACAGCCAGACGGCGGCCAGCAGCCAGCCGGTGACCCGCCAGTGGCGGCTCACCGGCCAGGGCTGCCCGGTCGAGAGGTCCATCGGGTTCACGCTAGCTGTCGCTGCCGGTCAGACCCGCGCGGTGTCCCGGCGGAACAGCCGGGCCGCGCCGACGCCGAAGAGCAACGCCCAGACGACGAGGTTCGCCACCGCCGCCATGCTCACCCCGTCGCCGGTCAGTGGGGCGCGGGCCAACACGCCCATGCCGTACACCGGGGTGAACGTCGCGACCTGCTGGAGCACGTCCGGCAGCACCTCGACCGGGACGAACAGCCCACCGAACATGGCCAGCACGGCCAGGACGGGGCCGATGATCTGCATGACGTTCTCGGCCGGCGCCAGGTAGCCGATGAAGAGACCGAACGCGGCGAAGACCAGCGAGCCGACCCAGGCGGCGAGCCCGGACAGCAACCAGACGTACGCCGGGACGCGGACGCCGGCCACGGCGCCCACCAGGAACTCGATGACCACAGCGAGCAGACCGAGACTCATCGCGGTGATCAGCTTGGTCGCCACGTACGCCGCCGGGCGCAGCGGGGTGAGCCGCAGTTGCCGGCTCCAGCCCAACGCCCGCTCGGTGGCCACCGCGCCACCGACGCTGGTGGTGGCCACCATCGCCGCGTAGACGGCCAAGCTGATCATCACGTACGCCGTCACCGGCCGACCGTTGTCCAGTGACTGCCCGCCCTGCGGCAGGCCGAAGATGAGGAAGAAGACGCCCGGCATGATCAGCGTGAAGGCGAGGGTGCGGCGGTTTCGCAGCACCCGGCGCAGCTCGATGCCCAGGGCGCCGGGAGCGAACCCGCCCAACGCGGGCAACCGACGGTCCGGCTCGGTGACAGCGGCGCGGGTGGGGGTGGAGGTGGTCATCTCAGGCTCCGCTCTGCGCTGTGGTCAGGGCGAGGAAGGCGTCCTCGAGGTTGCGGGAGGTGATCTCGACATCCCGGGCTGCCGTCCGGGTCAGCAGGTGCCGGGCGACGGCGTCGGAGTCGCCGGTCCGCACCAGCACGCTGTCGCCGCGCACCTCCACGGCGTCCACGCCGGGCAGGGCGGCGAGCGCGGCCTGGTCGGCGCCGGGCAGGGTGGCCCGCACGGTACGGCCGGCGGCCAGGTTCTTGATCTCCGCGGTGGTGCCGTCGGCGACGATGCGCCCCTGCCGGACCAGCACGATCCGGTCGGCGTACGCGTCCGCCTCGTCGAGGTAGTGGGTGGCGAAGATGACGGTCCGTCCGCGCCGGGCGTCACGGCGCAGGGCCTGCCAGAAGTCCCGCCGACCCTCGACGTCCATGCCGGTGGTCGGCTCGTCGAGCACCATCAGGTCCGGGTCGGGCAGCAGGGCCAGCGCGAAGCGCAGTCGTTGCTGCTGACCGCCCGAGCAGCGCCCGACCACCCGGTCGGCGATGTCGGTGATACCGGCCCGCTCCAGCACCTCCGCCGCCGGGCGGGTGTGCCGGTAGAAGTGGGCCGTCATCCGTACCGTCTCGCCCACTGTGAGGTCCTTGAGCAGCCCGCCGGTCTGGAGTACGGCGGCGACCCGACCTCGGGCCACCGCGTCGTCAGGGGTGCCGCCGAGGACACGGACGGTGCCCGTGTCCGGACGGGACAGCCCGAGCAGCATGTCGATGGTGGTGGTCTTGCCCGCGCCGTTCGGGCCGAGGAACGCCACCACCTCGCCGGGCTGCACCCGTAGGCTCAACCCGTCGACAGCGGTGACCGCGCCGAAGCTCTTGGTGAGGCCGTCCAACTCGACAGCCGGATGCGTACTGGTCATGCCACTGATGCTCCGGTGGGGCGTACCCCGGTGCCCGGAGCGGTCGTCACGCCCCGACCGTGACATTTGTCAGGGCGGCCGGATTCCGGACGGGCACAGCGGGTAACCGCCGGGCCGAGCCGCGACACCGGGAGGACGCGATGGGTGCCACGCCGCAGGGTCAGGTCGACACGGTCGTGCTGATCCACGGGCTCTGGATGACGCCGCGTAGCTGGGAGGGGTGGGCCCGGCGGTACACCGAGCGCGGCATGCACGTCATCGCCCCCGCCTGGCCCGGAATGGACCGGTCAGTGGAGGAGTTGCGCGACGATCCCGGCCCGATCGCCGAGCAGAGCATGGCGACGATCGTGGCGCACTACGACCGGATCATCCGGGCGCTGCCCCGACCGCCGATCATCATGGGGCACTCGTTCGGCGGCCTGTTCGCCCAGGTCCTCGCCGACCGGGGTCTCGGCGCGGCGGTGGTGGGGGTGCACCCCGCTGCGGTGAAGGGCGTGCTCAAGGTGCCGCTGAGTCAGCTCCGCTCGGGCTTTCCGATCCTGCGCAGCCCCGCCAACCGGGGCAAGGCCGTCCCGTTCACCCCTGACGACTTCGCCTACACCTTCGGCAACACGATGAGCCGTGAGGACTCCGACCGGGCCTGGCGGCGCTACGCCGTCCCCGGCGCCGGTCGGGTCTTCTTCGAGGGCGCGTTCGCCAACCTCGACCCGCGCTCGCCGGCCCGGGTCGACGTCGGTCGCAACGACAGGGCGCCGCTGCTGCTGATGGCCGGCGAGGTCGACCACGTGGTGCCGGCGTCGGTGGTCCGCGCCAACGCCGGGCTCTACCAGAAGTCCCGGGCCCTCACCGCGTACGAGCAGTTCGCCGGCCGATCACACTTCACCGTCGGCCAGGACGGCTGGGAGAAGATCGCCGACTACGCGCTGGACTGGGCGCTGCGCGCGGCGGCCCTGCCCCGCGAGATGACCATCGCCAGCGAAACCCCCCGCCGCTGACCGGAGGTCGGTTCGGAGGTCGGCCGGCCCCTGGTCGGGGCCACCCACCACCTCAGCCGGCCGCCGCACGACCACCTCGGCGCACTGGGTGCGGGGCCGAGTGGCCAGGTCGATCGAAGGCGGTATACCTCGGGGGCATTTTTATGACTCAGAGGTATACCGCTCACCGGGACATCCGGCGACACGGGTCCAGCTTGGGTCAGGTGGGCATGCCCCCGGTCTGGCGGGGTATCTCGGTGGGATGAGGGCCAGTTTCCGGCTTGGCCGGGTCGCGGGAGTGCCGGTCGGCGTCAACTGGAGCGTGCTGGTCATCTTCGCGTTGATCGCGTGGGGGTTGGCCGCGAACCAGTTCCCCCGTTCGTACCCCGACCGCTCGTCGGTGGCGTACCTGATCGCAGGGCTGGCCGCGGCGGTGGTCTTCTTCGTCGGCCTGCTCGCCCACGAGGTGTCGCACGCGGTGGTGGCCAAGCGCAACGGGCTGGAGGTCGACGGCATCACGCTGTGGCTGTTCGGCGGCGTCGCCGAGTTGCGGGGCGAGCCGCGCGACCCGGGCGCGGAGCTGCGGATCGCGGGCGTCGGCCCGCTGGTCAGCCTGCTGATCGGGGCGTTCTTCGGTGCCATCGCGGCGCTGCTCGCACTGGCCGGGCAGGGCGGGCTGCTGTTCGGGGCGGTGGCCTGGCTGGCGGGGATCAACGTGCTGCTGGCCGTCTTCAACGTGCTGCCGGCCGCGCCCCTGGACGGTGGCCGGTTGCTGCGCGCCGCGGTCTGGAAGGCCACCGGTGACCGGACCCGCGCGTCGGTGGTCGCCGCCCGGGCCGGCTGGGTGCTTGGTGTGCTGCTGATCGGCCTGGGGTTGTGGCAGTTCCTGTCCGGTGTCGGTTTCGGCGGGCTCTGGCTGGTGCTGATCGGCTGGTTCCTGATCGGAGCGGCCGGCATGGAGGAGCGGCAGGCCCGCACCGGCACCGCGCTGCGCGGGATTCGAGTGGGCGATGTGATGACCCCACAGCCGCAGACCGCCTCGGCGCAGATGACTGTGGCCGACTTCGTCGACAACTACCTGTTCGCGTACCGGCATTCGGCGCTGCCGCTGACCGAGGACGGCCGGCCGACCGGCCTGGTCACCGTCGACCGGGTGCGGGGCGTGCCGCCGGAGCGGCGGGCGTCGACCACGCTGGCCGAGGTGGCCTGTCGAGCCGACGAGCTGGTGTTGGCCCAGCCCGGTGAACAGCTCAACGACCTGCTCCCCCGGCTCAGTGAGTGCGCCGACGGCCGAGCCCTGGTGGTGACCGAGGACGGCCACCTGACCGGCATAGTCTCCCCCAGCGACATCAGCCGCGCCGTCCAACGCAGCACCCTCCGCACCCCCACCCCCTCCCCCTCCCGGTGACCCACACCCACACCCCCACCCCTCCCGGTGATCATGAAGTTATTGCGCCGACACGCCGCGCCGGGTGGCAATAACTTCATGATCAACCAAGGTAAGGGGGGTTAGGAGTGGGGGCAGGTGTTTCGGTACTCCTGGATGGTCGACGAGGCGGGGGGTGGGGGGCAGAGGAACTGGTCGTAGCGGGTGTCGTCGTCCACGAAGCGCTTCAGCCAGGAGATGCTGTACTTGGCGACCGTCACGTTCGTCGAGGTGGGCGCGGAGTGGCTGGCGTTGTTGAGTTCCAGGTACGCCTTGTCCAGCGTGGACGGCAGGCTGGTGTAGAAGGGCTCGGAGTGCGACGAGACCGGCGCCACCGAGTCGTTCTCCGCGCCGACCACAAGCGTCGGCACCCGTACGCCGGACCAGTTCTTGACGGTGTGCCAGCCGGTCAGCGGGATCGCGGCCTGAAGCTGCGGTCGTGAGTTCGCTGCCGAGAGGCTGCCGCCGCCGCCCATCGAGTGCCCCATCACGGCGAGCCGGTTGCGGTCGATCCGGGTACGCACGCCGCTGGTGTTGGTGAGGTAGTCCAGGGCTGCGAGCAGTTGCGTGCCCCGGCTGGCCGGCTGGTCGTAACGGGACAACGTGTCGATCGTGATCACCACGAAGCCCTGCGAGGCGAGGCGCGGCCCCAGCCAGGCCACGCTTGACTGGGTGGCGGTGTAGCCGGGTGAGATCGCCACAGCGCCGAAGGTGCCCTCGGCGGTGCTGGTCGGGTAGTAGATCGTTCCGCCCCGGAATCCGCTGACGCTGGAGGCGGCGACGGTGCTCTGGGCGATGGCGAACGCGCCTCGACTGGCCTCGATGCTGGCCACTGTGGGGGCCGGGCCGCGCTCGTACGGGCTGGCGGCGGCGTGGGCGGCGGG
>NZ_JAKKFE010000053.1:0-626 GCF_022230935.1 Micromonospora hortensis | reverse complement strand
GAGGTCGAAGAAGAGTTCCAGGAAGGTCGGGTATTGCGGCTCGCCGCGGCGGCGGAGGATCCGGGGGAGCGGAGCGGATGTCACTGCGCTGCCTCCTGTGCCACCCCACGCCCTGGGCACCACGCCCCGACCTGCGCACCCGCCACGCTACCGACAGGGCGGTTCCCGGTGGCCGGAACGGGCTCGGCCCGAGCGGTCGGTCCGCGGACGTGCAACGGCCCCCTGTCAACGCTGGGCGTCGGCAGGGGGCCGTCCTACGAGCAGTGGATCAGCGGAGCCAGGGGATGTTGCGGTCGAGCAGACCGCGCTCCTTGAGCTCCTTACGCAGCGGGATCTCGTCGTCGACGTACCCGTCCCAGTTGATGCCCCAGTAGTTGGCGGTGTGGGTGCCCTCACCGATCAGCTGGCGCTGAACGGGGGTGCGGTTGCGGTACCACTCGCCGTCCACGTCGGGGTGCAGCTCGTCCAGGGGACGGATCCACCGGTAGGTGTACCCGACGAAGAGCATCTTGCGGGTGATGGTCGACAGGTTCGTCGACCGCGAGTGCCACTGCCGGCGGTCGAAGATGAAGGCGTCGCCCGGGTTGGCGGTGATCTCCACCGTGCCCTCCGGGTCGGGGTTCTGC
>NZ_JAKKFE010000052.1:0-679 GCF_022230935.1 Micromonospora hortensis | reverse complement strand
CGCCCCACTGGCATACCAGCCCCGCCCCGTACGAGCGCGTCGTCCTGCCATGGGTCAGCGACCGGTCAGAAGTCGACCGGCGGCAGCTCCGGGCCACCGGCGGCGTCACCCGCGCCGACCCCGACGCCGAGCTTCTCCAGGATCTTCTTCTCGATCTCGGCGGCCACGTCCGGGTTTTCCTTCAGGAACTCCCGGGCCTTCTCCTTGCCCTGGCCGAGTTGGTCGCCGTCGTACGTGTACCACGCTCCGGACTTGCGGATGATCGCCTGCTCCACGCCGACGTCGATCAGCGAGCCCTCACGCGAGATGCCCTTGCCGTACATGATGTCGAACTCGGCCTGCTTGAACGGCGCGGCGACCTTGTTCTTCACGACCTTGACCCGGGTGCGGTTACCGACCACGTCGGTGCCGTCCTTGAGGCTCTCGATGCGTCGCACGTCGAGCCGGACCGAGGCGTAGAACTTCAGCGCCCGACCACCGGTGGTGGTCTCCGGGCTGCCGAACATGACGCCGATCTTTTCCCGCAGCTGGTTGATGAAGATCGCCGTGGTGCCGGTGTTGCTGAGCACACCGGTGATCTTCCGGAGCGCCTGGCTCATCAGCCGGGCCTGAAGGCCCACGTGGCTGTCGCCCATCTCGCCCTCGATCTCGGCGCGCGGCACCAGGGCCGCCACCGAGT
>NZ_JAKKFE010000051.1:0-33728 GCF_022230935.1 Micromonospora hortensis | reverse complement strand
ATTGTCAAGAGCAGGCGTTGAGCTGCACAGACACGATCATGCAATGGTCGCTTCTTGTCACTGATTGTCAACGGCAGGCGGGGGTTTTCGGGGGGTAAACGGGGGCCGGCCGACAGGACAGCGCTGGGTTCCACCGCGCCCCGCTCCCCCACCATCGGGGGCGTGCCGTCACCAGGCGAGCGACATGCAGACCGCGAGCGAAGCCGACATCACTCGCCGGGTGAACGAATACGCCGGCCAAGTAGCAGCCGCCACGGGCAGCACCCTCGCCAATCCCGCCGCCAGCTCCGCGCCGTGCGAAACCCTCGCCCGCTTCCGCGACCAATGGCGCTCCCAAGGGTGGACCATTACCGAGGACCGCACTTTCCCCAACGGCAGCGAGGGCACAATCACCGCCACGACCACCCCTGACGACTACTCCCTCACCGTGAGTGGCACCAGAGAACCGACAGCCCTCCTGCTCCTGGTCCACTCCGCCTGCTACAAGTCCGCCGAACCGCTCTGACGCCACCGCCGCGCAGCGGGCAAGCGCTGACTGTCGTCGTGACGCCCACAAGCCCTGTGCAGGTCGTCCGGCCTCGTCTGTCAGCGTTCGCGACATCGGGCGATTGTCCGCGCCTCGGCACGACGCCCGCCAACTCCGCCGACGCCTTGCCGAGCTAGACGCACAGTGGTGACCCCCTTCATGAAACCCATAGGGACACCCCCGGGTGCCCGGAACTGGCCACCCTGCCCGCACCGGACGGCGACGTCATCGGGACGTGCCCGAGAGGTAGACCCCGAGACCAGCCAGCAACAGGCTGATCAGGCTGGCACCGGCGCGTACCGAGTTCCACCACGTCCAGGCGGACGAGTAGGAAGCCCACATCCGGACCGCCTCCGCAGGATCGGTAGGCACGCCTGCGGCGTCGAGCGTCTCGTTCATCGGCACGTTAACGACCACCGTCGGGATGAACGCGCCCACCAGGTACACCCCCGCGGCCACCAGGAACAGCACACCCGCAGACCGCTTCCCGAGGATCAACAGGAACACACCGGTCACCGTGGCGGCGACGAGCGGGCCGAAGAACGTGACGAAGAACAGCGGATTCTGGATCCTCTGGTTGATGCTCGTCATGGCCCGGATCGCGGTGCCGGCGTCGGCGGCGTTCAGACCGGGCATCACCGCCACCGAAAAGGCGTAGTACACACCGGTGATCGCACCCGTCACCGCCAGGGTCGCCGCCGCCGACCAGGCGGCCAGGGTGGCGTTCATGCCCAGTCTCCACCGGGTGACGTGTCCCATGCACCAGCGGTGGCGGCGTCGCGGGCATAGTCGGTGAAGTCGCGCGGCCCGCGGCCCAGCGCCCGTTGCACACCATCGGCGAGCTGTGCGTTGCGGCCGTCCAACACCTTGCCGAACAGCTCGGTCAGCACCGCCGCGAGCTCCGCCGGCACGTCGTACCCGGCCATCACGGCGGCGTACTCCTCGGGCGAAACCGATCGGTAGCGGATCTCCCGCCCGAGCGCGTTGCCGATCTCCGACGTCGCCTCGGCGAAGGTGAGAAGCCGCGGGCCGGTCACCTCGTAGAGCCGCCCCGCATGCCCGTCGCCGGTCAGCGCCGCGACCACGATGTCAGCGATGTCGTCGGCGTCGACGAACGGCTCCGGCACGTTCCCGGCCGGGAGGATGACCTCGCCGCCGCGGATCGAGTCGGTCAGGAAGTCCTCGCTGAAGTTCTGGCTGAACCAGCTCGCCCGCACTATCGTCCAGTCCACTCCGGAGTCCTGGACCACCCGCTCGCTGAGTTTGGCCTCCTCCTCGCCCCGGCCGGACAGCAGAACCATCCGTTCGATCCCGCCGGACACCGCTTGTTCGGTGAACGAGCGGATCGTCGCGAGGGCGTCCGGCGCGACCAGGTCCGGGTAGTACACCAGGTAGACCGACGAAACCCCGTCCAGTACGGGCGCCCAGGTGCGCTGGTCGGTCCAGTCGAACGGCGGCTCGCCGACGCGGGAGCCGACCCGCACCGGCCGGCCGAGTTCGGCGAGCCGGTCCACCACCCGCCGGCCGGTCTTGCCGGTGCCGCCCAGTACGAGGATTGGCTGCTCATCAACGTTCTTTGTCATGCCAACCAGTCAAGTCGAGGGCGAGCGCACCGGGAATGGGCGAGACTCTCGATCGCATGTCCCGGCGTCTCGACCGCCCACGTCACAGGGCTAACCTGAGCGCATGGATGCGCTCGCGGGGCTGCTGAACGGGCCGAGGGCGCGTGGTGCGTTCCTGATGCGGTCGGTGTTCGACCCGCCCTGGTCGGTACGGATCCAGGATCGCGCGCCCCTCACCCTGGTCACCATGCTGCGCGGCACGGCGTGGGTGGTGCCGGACCGGGGTGCTCCGGTGCCGCTGCAACCCGGCGATGTCGCGATCATCCGTGGCCCGGAGCCGTACACGATCGCCGACGACCCCGCCACGGCACCGCAGGCAGTGATCCATCCCGGAGAGCGCACCACCACGCCCGCCGGGGACGAGTTGTGCGAAATGATGGACCTGGGTATCCGGACCTGGGGCGAACGCGCTGACGGAACCGCGGTGCTGCTCAATGGCACGTACCAGTTGCAGGGCGAGGTCAGCCAACGGCTGCTGCGGGTCCTGCCACATCTCCTGGTGCTGCCGGCCGGTGCACTGGACAGCCCGCTCATCCCGTTGCTCAGCGACGAGATGACGAAGGACGAGCCGGGGCAGGAGGTGGTCCTGGACCGCCTGCTCGACCTACTGCTCATCGCCGCACTCCGGGCCTGGTTCTCCCGGCCGGAGGCGGCGGCGCCCGCCTGGTACCGAGCGCACGCCGATCCGGTGGTCGGCAGGGCGTTGCGGCTGCTGCACGACCAGCCGGCAAAGCCCTGGACGGTGGCCACCCTCGCGGCCGGCACCGGTATCTCGCGGGCGGTGCTGGCCCGCCGGTTCACCGAACTGGTCGGCGAGCCTCCGATGGCGTACCTCACCAACTGGCGGCTCACGCTGGCCGCCGATCTGTTACGCGAACCGGACGCCACCGTCGGCGCGGTGGCCCGCCAGGTCGGCTACGGCAGCTCATTCGCACTCAGCGCGGCCTTCAAACGGGTACGCGGTCTCAGCCCGGCCGAACACCGGCAGGCCGTCGGGTCGCCTGACCTCACACCAGTGGGATGACCTCGTGGCCACCATACCGGTGACGAGGCGGCACGACCTGACCGACGCTCAGTGGGCGGCGCTTGTGCCGCTGCTTCCCAGGGGTAAGAGGCCGGTCGGCCGCCGAAGTGGAGTAAACGGCAGTTCATTGATGGGATCCGGTGGCGAGTGCGGGTGGGCTCGCCATGGCGGGACGTGCCTCAGTGCTACGGACCTTGGCAGACGGTCTACGGACTGTTCCGTCGCTGGCAACGCGCCGGGGTGTGGCAGCGGATCGTCGCCGGGCTGCAGACCCGCGCCGACGCGGCCGGTCTGATCGGCTGGGATGTCAGCGTCGACTCGACCATCGCGCGGGCGCATCAGCACGCCGCAGGCGCCCGCACCCAACCCGAGCGGCAGAAGGAACCACCCGGCGGAGTCGAGGACGAGCCCGCTGACCACGCCCTGGGCCGGTCGCGCGGCGGCTGGACCACGAAGGTGCACCTGGCCTGCGAGCAGGGCCGCAAACCCCTGGCGATGCTGGTGACCGGCGGGCAGCGCGGCGACAGCCCGCAGTTCAGCCGGGTCCTGGCCTGCATCCGGGTCCCTCGGGCAGGCGGCGGCCGACCCCGCACCCGACCCGATCGAGTCTTGGCGGACAAGGCATACAGCTCACGCGGCAACCCGGGCGGAACTACGCCGACGTGGCATCCCGGCGACCATCCCGATCAAGATCGACCAGGCCGCCAGCCGGCGCAGGAAAGGTGCGAAGGGCGGCCGGCCACCGACCATCGACCCCATCGCCTACCGCCAGCGTCACGCCGTCGAGTGCGGCATCAACCAGCTCAAACGCCACCGAGCTATGGCCACCAGATTCGACAAACTCGCTGTGCGCTACCAGGCCACGCTCCACGTCGCCGCGATCAACGAATGGCTCTGAAGGTGCCACCCGCTGGACTGCAAAACTTGCCTACCCTGAGGACCGTGAACAAGCGACAGCGAAAGAAACTCATCAATCGCCTGATGGAGGCGGTGCTCCGCGAAGACGCAGCGATCGCCAACGCCGCCCTGCGCGTCGGAGCGGACCCCAACGCGGCCGACCGAGAGGGCACGACCCCGCTCTACCAGGCTTCCGTGCACGGCGCGGTCGATCTCGTGCGGCTCCTTCTTGCCGCTGGCGCTGCGCCGGACACCGAAAGCGGGCACGGCCGGGAGGGCACGCCCCTCTGCGCTGCGGCGGCCTGGGGACATACCGACGTCGTGCAAGAACTTCTCGCCCACGACGCAGACCCGAACCTTCGCGAAGACCGAGGAACCGGCTACTCACCCCTGGACTGGGCGCTACGAGGCGACCACTCACAGACGGCCAATCTGCTCTTGGCCGCTGGCGCCTACTCCGCCGCCGCTGACATCTGAAACGCGCCCTAGTGCTGCCGCCGACACGTCGACTCTCACGCCACGCCAGACGAACGGTCGGCGCCCCTGGGCCGCCAATGAGCGTAGGGGTCCCGGATGGCGGCCCTGTGCGGGAATGCTCACCGGACGGGTCCTGCCGCGCACAGGCCATCTGAGCTGTGGCGTCCCGTATGAGGTTCCTTGGTCCCGATGGCGCAGACCGGGCACCGCTAACGGACTGGACCTCAATTGCGGTTGAGGTTTTAGGGTGTGGGTCATGCCAAGTGCCGAGATGGGAACGCGTTTATCCATGGGTCGCGATACTTTCGGCCACCAGGGATTCGGCGCGATGAGGTTGCGCGATGGAACCGCCGACGGCACCGACCGTGACCCGGTGGCGGTCGTCCACGCCGCCCTTGATGCGGGCGTCACGATGGTGGACACCGCAGATGCCTACCAGAATGAAGAGCTGGTCGGCCGGGCAATCCGAGGGCGCCGTGATGAGGTGCTGCTGGCCAGCAAATTCGGGTTGGTATGGCGAGGTGAACTCGCCGGTGGCTTCGACGTACGGGCTGACCGGTCGTACGTGCGGCAGGCGAGCGAGGCGAGCCTGCGACGGCTCGGTGTCGACGTCATCGACCTCTACTACCTGCACCATCGCAGTGAAACGGTCCCGATCGAGGAGACCGTCGAAGCCATGGCCGAACTGGTCAACCAGGGGAAGATACGCGCCCTTGGCCTGTCCAACGTGACGGCGGACGACCTACGCCGCGCACACGCCGTCCACCCGATCGCGGCGCTACAGGAGCAGTGGTCACTGGTGCAGAGCGACATCGAGCAGGAGCTGCTGCCTACCGCGGTTGACCTCGGGGTGGTCATCGTGGCCCACTCCCCAAACGGTCATGGACTCCTCCACCAGCCTCCGAGCACAGCCGACGAGCAAGTAGCGAGCGGCCTACGCGCCGCACTGGGCGAAATCGCCAGTAGACACGACACTACGAGCGGGCAAGTCGCACTGGCCTGGGTGCACCACCGGCAGCAGGCACACGGTGTGCCGGTCATCCCGATCCCGGGGACCACCAGCGTCCGCCACCTGCGTTCCAACGTCGCCGCGGCCGACCTAAGCCTGTCCGACGACGACCTGCGCCGGCTCGATACCCTCCGAGCTGCGTCGTGAACCGCACACCGTGTCCGGTAGCGGATCGTCTTACGGGGGCGGGTTGGACGGGCTTCATGCTCAACATCGCCAGGCTCCCAACTCACCGGGAACCCAGCCGCGCTATCGCCCACGCTGCCCCGGACTGAATGAGGATGCAGTCCAATGTCGGCATTGAACATCCGGTCATGCCGCAGACAACGCGCGGGGCGGCTTCGAACGCCGCTCGTAGCACCATCGCCGACTACGTGCGGTAACCGAGAGCAGCGACAGTCAACCCGTGTTGGGACAGGTTATTGCCGTCCCGGTGGAGCCGATCTCGTCTGCCATAGCCGCGAAGGTGTAGCGCAGCATGTGTACGCATCCTCAGCACCCGGATTCCTGCGGGCTGGGCCAGGTGCTTACGCGGGTGCGAGGCGGTTTGCCGGTCCATCCGCACGCCGTTGGGTTTATTCAGCTCGTCCGGCTTGGCAGCGAAGTGCGATGGGTGGCCAGGGCGGTGGCGGTTTCGACGGCTGACACGGGCACCCCGCTGCGCAAGCCGCACGCTGGAGCAACGGACGGACGAGAACGCTGCCGACGCCAGACGGCGCGTCATGCAGTCCGGCCGGCTGCTGCGGATGCGCGCCGACGCCGCCGGCCTCCTGGACGACTTCAGCCACCAGGTACGAACCCGCTACCCGCACCCCGTCGCCTACCGCTGGAGCAGGGCACAGGTCCTGCTCTCAAACGGCGCCGACGGGTCGGCGAACTACGCCATCCTGGAAACGGCCGAGGTCCTGCTCTGCTATTGCGCGCTCGAGGTCGAGGATCTGCCCGCCGCCATCGCCGACGCCCACGCCGACCTGACCACCCTCCTGCAACGGGCGTCGTTCCTCGCCGATCTTCCCCTCGTCCATGTCAATCGCATTCACTGGGACTCTCTCCGCAAGGTCGCACGGGTGGAGTTCGAGGAACTGACCGGAGACAACGTGCTGGTCCCGGTGCGGGAGCGGACCTACGGGTCTAGTGACCTGGAAGCCGGAAGCCTCTACCTGGCGACCGACGACGGCCGTCTGCATCTGCTTCGCCCGTTCCTTATCCGCCAGCGATGCGCGAAGTGCCGCGGCTGGGAGACCCTCCACATCGACAACTTGCCGCACATCGCCACCGTCCAGATCAAGAGTCTAGAACGCGGCCACACCATTCAGGATCCGCAACTGTGGGACGCCTTCGAGCATGTCGGGCTCGTCGAGCGGCCGGGCAGCTGAGCCCCAGCCGCCCGCCGGCGTTCCCTGAGACATGATCGATCCCTAGTCGACGACAACGAGAGCGGCAAGCGCACGCCACTGGGCGAAGGGCAGGCCGTCCTGCCAGTTGTCGGTCGTCGCCGTAGGCGTCGTCACCGGCGACCCATTAACAAGACAGTCCACCGGCCCACCGCGGTGCGATACCCAGCGCGTCAGCTGCGGTTTCGCCGAAGCCAACGCTGTCGGGCGGGCGTCCCGGCCACATCCGGTGACGTCCTGCCGAGAGATTGTCACTTGGGCCCATCCGGCGAATCTGCGAATGCACTGTCATCGGCATGACAGCGCACGGCTCCAGGCGCTACCAACGCGCGACAGCGGCAGATAAGGACCGTGCAGAGCGAGCGCTCCACCAGCTAGAGGGCGGAGATGGGGGTGGGAGCTCGTTCTTGCCGAGCTAGCGCGCGTATCACGTTCAGGGAGCCGTGTCGCCAGGCCGCGAGGCTGCTCAGCAGGTGGATTGTCGCTTCAGTCGCTGTCTGCGGCATCGGTGGGGTCGGCAAGCCGAGGCTGACTGCTAGGTCGTCGGTGTGCACGACCAGCTCCATGACCCGGGTCAGCAGGAAGTCGTCGACTTCCAGGCCCCAGTCGCCGAGGTCCACGATGCGGTCGGGCGGTTGCGCTGTCACCGTGGCACCCAGGTCGGTCAATGCCGTATCGACCGCGTCCGCCAGTTCCCTGGGGCTCGTCGCTGTAGCTGTCTGCTCGCTGCGGCGCCGGATGTCGATGTTGTCGGCACTGTCCATGCCTGAAGTCACCCAGGCGTTGCCGGTGAAGTGCTCCAGCACCGAGATCGCCGATTTTCCTGGTGGCGCGGCGAGGAGCGTCACGGTCTGAGTGACCTGGTTGGCCAGATGGCGGGCGAGGCCGCCGGTGGAGAAGTCCGGCAGGGCGCTGGGCGAGGACCATTGCTCGGCCAGTATCGGATTGCGCAACAGGGCTAGGGCGGCCTCGGCAGCATCCAGGAACGCGGGTCGGATCATCGAGTGCACGATATGGCCGCACAGGAATCGTTGTCATCCCCCGCACGAGTCAGCGAGGAGCGGCTCCCCCTTCCGGATCTGTGATCATCGGCATCCGAACACCGAGCCGCGCGTCGCTGGCAGACCATCCGTTAAGCAACGTCACCAATCGGAACGTCCGCCGGTCCTCCAGGCGTCACGAATGCCGATCAAGCGATCAGCGGGAGGCCAGCTACCCCGATGCAGCTCTGTACGACAAGTCGTACCGGAATCTGCACCGGAGCAAGTGGGCCGCACCCAGCCCCACTCGACTCAGGTCCGCCGATCGACGACAAGAGCAACACGGTCGGCCGGGCCGACTCCCGGCCCAGCCGACCGTGTTGCCCGCGTCTACACCCCTTCCCCGATGCCCAGTTGCACCTGGATCTCCTGCGCCCGTTCGGCCGCCGCGCTGGCGCCGTAGTGGCGAGGCATGTCCTCCGAGGTCCAGCCCAACAACAGCATCAGGTCACCGGTATTTCCGCCGGCACGCTTCCACTCGTGGGCGAAGTTATGCCGCCAGCGGTGGGCGTGCACATTCGCCACACCAGCGGCGAGACCCAACCGCTTCAGACGAATCTTGATGCCGTTGGCCGCCAACCTCCGGCCGCCACGGTCGGCGAGCCACAGATCCGGCAGCTCCGATCCCTTGTGCTTGACCCGCGCGCGTAGGTAGCGGCTGATGGCCCGGGCCGTCTTCGGCCCGAATCGGACCCGTCGGTCCTTGGCGCCCTTGCCGTGGTAGTGGACCGACTCCATGTTGAGGTCGACGTCGTCGAGCAGCAGGTTGCCGACCTCCGACAGACGCGCTCCGGTGTTGTAGTACAGGCGGATGATCGCCTCGTCACGCAGGTGCGGGAAGGTCTTGCCCTTGCAGGCGTCGAGGAGCTTCTTCGTGTCCTCGTCCCGGATGATCGGGATCAGCTTCTGTGGTGTCTTGGGCTGTCGGACCCGGTCCATTGGAGAGCGGTCGATGTCCTCCTCAGCCAGCAACCACTTGAAGAATTGCTGTAGACCTTTGTGCTTGTTCAGCGCGGTCGACGCGGACCGGGTCTCGATCATCCACGCCTGGAACGCCTCCGCATGCCCCCGGGTCACCTCGGTGGGGTCCTCCGCGGCGTCGGCGGCATCAGGGTCGGGCGAATGCTCGGCCAGGTAGCGGGCCAACTGCGCGGCGGCGAGGAGGTAGTTGTACCGCGTCGTCTCCGGGTAGTTGCCCGCCCGCAGCGTCCGGTCCCAGTCGCGCAGGTATCCCGCCCAGGTCGAGGACAGGTCGGTCGTGAGCTTGGTGAGGTCCAGTAGAGCCATGTCGGTCACCCGTCGAGTCAAGGGGTCGATAAGCGGCGTGCTCGACCTCGACGAACCACCATGAACACGAAAAAGAGGGTTCCCACAGGCTCTGACCTGTGGAAACCCTCTCGCTGTCGGGACGGCCGGATTCGAACCGACGACCCCTGACCCCCAGACCTCGGCAAGGTGGTCGGTTGAGGCTCGCACCGCTGCACAAAAGCCGGATCCGTGCTGTAGCAGCCCCATGCGGCTCCGTCGGTTGCTGTACATCGCTGCTGTACTGCCGGGCGGCTCCGCCAGGTCGACCCACTCCCCCGCCGACCCTGCCGTCGCGTCTGCTGACGAAGGGATTTGAACCCCTTACACCCCCGGCCTAGATAGATCATCTGCTATCGGACGGATCGCCAGGCTGGCCTGCGCAACCGTCGCCAACGTCTCTCGACGATTGACACGACTTCTCGGTCCCGGTTGTGCCCGATCTGTGCCAGATGATCTTCGACCGACGCACCCCTACGGCGTCACCCTTCCGACTAGACATCCTCGCTACTGTCGGCACAGAATCCGTTACACCTTGAGGTCAACCGACGCGTCGTAGCGGACCCTGCCGTTACGGGACCTAGAAGGAGACGAGCTCTCGATGACGTATGAGCATGCCCGCGATCTGAATCTGACGTACGACTCTGGCCGGGGCTACTGGCACTTCGTCCTCTACATCGAACCGCCACACGGAGCGGGCAGCGCCCTCAACGGTGGAAAGATCATGCAGGCTTCCACCAGCCGGTACGCCGCAGAGTGGATTAACCGGCTTACCGAGTGCGACCCAGACGCCCTACACGTCGCACTCGTCGGGAAGAACGATGCGCCGAATCTCTGGCACCCCTGCGTCTATGAGGATCCTGAATCGCCATCGGCAATCGCCCGCGACGGCTGCGTTTGCTGGCAAACCTTCCACGACCCCGTGACGTGGCTGCCGGTCGCCGCGCACCACTTCCGCACCGTCAGCGGCAACCACGAGTACTGGCGGCACTTCACCTTCACCCCTCTTGCGCTCCCGGAGAAAGAACGTCTCGACAGACTCATCATCGACAGCGAAGCCGACTCCATCTGGGTGCGCACCGACCAGGGCAATCTGCACTTCCTCCCCGAGGCTCGGGGGGCTGGGTACAGCGTGGGCTACGGCGGCGGCGGTCCTACTGAACTGGCCCGCATGATCGAAAAGATCGTCCAGATGGACGGCTACGGGGTGGCCGCTGGGACGTCACGTGGGATGCCAAACGAAAAGGTGATGTCGTGGGTTAGCAGCAAGGCCGCCGATCGCACACAGGAACTGGGGCTGGAGCAACTAAAGCTCCTGTGCCGCACCGGCTCGGTGGCCTAGCACCACATCGAGCAAGTGTCTGCCTAGTCGGTGCGCCCCCACCTGTCAACCTTCGCTGCGGCCTCTAGCCATCCCGTCGGCCTTCGTCCGCACACCGTGGAGTGGGTGGGGCCTGCCCGGTCAAGGTGGAGCACCCCACCGTCTGAACGACCTTGACCGGGCAGGCCCTGCCCGCTCGGCTCTGCCCCGGACGGAGGTTGTCGGGATGGCGCCCACCATCTCGGAGCGCCCGAGCGCCCCGCCGGAGGCCAGGCCCCGCACACTTAACCCGGCGGCCGGCACCATCCGCAGCCGAGAGTGCTGACCCGGTACACGACGCAAAAAAATGCACGACACGGAGTTGGTTATTTAATTTTCCGTCGTGTACCGTGGTGGAGGATTGGCGTGGTGGATATTCCTTGCCCGCATGCCGGCGTGTCGAGTTCCGATGGCACCCATCCTCATGTTTGCTGTGTCCAGCGACATGGAAGGCGCGCCCAGTGACCCACTAAGCCCTGGACGCGCCTCGTACTCCATGCCTCGCCCGACAAGAGCAAGGGGAGGACGTGAAGGTAGTGCAAGGTGGCGGCAACCGCAAGAAGCCTCGCCGTGGACGCAAGGTCCCTGGTCGACGGTGGGAGCAGGCAATCTGTCTCCTGGTCACGGTGTCAGCGCTTCTAGCCGTTCTGGCTGACGTCTTGGGCGCGGCAGCACGGCTCATGACAAGCATGTAGCTTTGGTCCACTTTGAGGCCCCGGACTTCCTTTACAAGGCGGTCCGGGGCTTCTTCGTATGTCGCGACGCCGGCGGGCTGCCACCGACGCGCTGGCGGCCGAAGGCCAGAGGCGCGGCGGCGGGCCATCGGCCCGGCCCAGGTTCGGCGGCGCGAGCGGCCTGCGAAGCGGGCCGCCTTGATCTCGTACAGAAAGTTCTCACACCCATCTCGCGTACGCAGGGTCCTCGATGTAAAGATCCATGCATGCCTGAGACGGGGACGGAAATTCCGCTGCACATGAGCCAACGGGTCATGGTCTGCCCACACTGCGATTGCCCGGCAATCCAGGAGGTCAAGGGTCAGGTCATCGTCCCCAAGGATGATCCCGAGGATCATGAAAGCCCAGACTTCGAGTACACCCTACTTCGCTGCACCGATTGCCGGGAGGCTTCACTACAGGTCCGTGAACTCTGGCTCTTTGCGTCGCTCAACGAGGTAACGAAATTCGCTTACCCGGCCCGGCGGCAACTGAGTCTCGATGTGCCGAAAGAGCTGCGTCGAGAGTTCGAGGAGGCCCGCACCTGCTTCGACGCCAAAGCGTACACGGCAACTGTGGTGATGGTTCGAAGAACGCTTGAGGGTATCGGCGTTGACAACAACATCACCGAGCGGCCGTTGGCACGGCAGATCGATAGGATGAGGACCGAAGGGCTGATTGACCAGAGCATAGCGGAATGGGCCGACAGCCTGCGAGCTTTGGGCAATCAGGGCGCTCACTACACTGGAAGGCAAGTCAGTCGAGAGGACGCCAATGACGCCGTCGATTTCGCCGAAGCACTCTTGGACCATATCTATGTCTACAAGAAGCGATTCGCGGCGTTCAAGAAGCGAGCCCAGACAACGCAGACTCCGACAGCGACCGCATCGTAGTCGCTGCTAGATCTTCTCTCGGTCTCCAAACACATAGTTAGCCGGACGTGTCGGTATCACCTACTGCCTACCTCACTCCTTTCGCTCTGGAGGAGGTGACGGAAGACGTTCCTCAATACTTCCCGCCTTAACGAATACGGGGACCCATGGACGAACTCTACGTCGTGCGATTTGGCTTAACTGGAGGAGCACCATTCGAGGACAACCCCACCCGCCCGCAAGCTGATAGCCCGCCGACTTCGCGAGGTGGCTGCCCTGCGTCTATGCCAGCTTCCGCTGCACGACCCGCAGGAGCTTGATCGTCTCCTCGTCAGAGATGCCGGTGGTGATCGACCAGTCGCGGCCAGAACCCATCACGTCGCTTACGAAGACGATCTCAACGGCCAACAACACCTTCCGCCACTGCGACCTCGTCAGCGACCCCCCGGAATCCAGCGCCTCACGCAGTCTGCGCCCCTCGCCCCGCCACAGATCCTCCTTGCTGTCGAACCCCATAGCCCGAGCAAGGCCATCCGTTGGGCTCGCGGGTCCGCCCCACTCACCGAGCCCGCGGCTCAACAGGAACCGCTCATCCGAGGTGAGGTCGACCGCTACAACGTCGAAGGCGTTCATGGGCGCGATTCTGACCCACAGCCCCTACATGGGTTCAGCCCGCCCTAGCCGGATCCAACGGTCATGCCCGCACCGTGACCGGCACGACCCGCACCGCACCAACCGCCGTCTACCACCTGAAGCAATCCGCAATAGAATACGGGTGGCCGGACATGAGTGCGGCTAGGGTTGCGTACGCGAGTCGTGACTCTCAGCTTCAATGGGGAGGTTGGTTGCATGTTCGCACTGGTGGTGCGGTTTGATCTGAAAGACGACGAGAGTGCGCAAGCGTTTGACGCCCTTGTCGCCGAAACCGGGGCCGGAATCCGTGCCCATGAGCCGGGGACTCTGATCTACGCCACGCACTCTGTCGAGGGGGCACCGCTCGCCCGGGTCTTCTATGAGTGCTACGCGGACCGAGAGGCATTCGATGCGCACGAGCGACAACCTCACGTGATTCGATTCCTCAAAGAGCGCGAAATGTATACGCAGGACGTGCGGGTTGAGTTCCTGAAAGTTGGACCCAGTAAGGGCGTCGAGTCAAGCTGATGACTGACGGGACCAACGAGCAGGGCCGACTTATAGCCACGCGTCGGCAGAAGCGTGGACTTTCTCAACGTGAATTTGCCGAGATGATCGGGCGTTCCGAGGCTTGGCTGTCACAGGTCGAGCGCGGGGTCCGCTCGATTGACCGCGTCTCCATCCTGGGGCGGATCGCGGGTGCCCTCGGCATCCCGATGGCCGAACTCTCTCCTGGTACTACTGACGTGGAGAGCGTCGGGGTTCCCTCGGCGGCAGCCGAGCTACGTTCGGTGCTGAGCACCAGTTACGTCATGGCCGCGATCCTGGGCAAGGATCGAGAGCTTCCCCTCCCGGATACGACCGAGCGGGCCGCTCGCTGCTGGACGCTGGCTCACGCTGCCCGATACGAAGATTTGGCCGACCTGTTGCGGGGCCTCCTGCCAGACCTAGAGAGAGCAACACGATCCACGAAGGGCGGGGCACGAAAAACGTACCTCGCCGAGCTGGCCTCGGTGTATCACGCTCTCTCGGCAGCGCTGTCGAAGCTTGGCCAGCACGAAGCGGCCTGGGTCGCAACCGATCGCGCGCTGCTCGTTTCCGAACAGGTCGGCGACCCGCTACTGGTTGCCGCCGGGACATTCCGCCTTGCCCTGGTCTTCCAGGGCGGTCGGCAATTCGATCAGGTCATCAGTGCCGCGTCGTCGTCTGCCGCAGCACTTGAACCCGAGGTGTCGGCAAGCAACCCGGCCGCAGCCTCCTTGTTCGGCGCACTGAACCTTCAACTGGCTGTGGCCTCGGCTCGGATGGGTGACGACCAGGGGGCTCACCGCTATCTGGGAGTAGCCCGTGAGGCTGCCCAGCTCCTAGGGGCTAACCGCAACGACTACGAGACTGAGTTTGGCCCCACGAACGTTCAGCTGCATGAGGTTGCGGTGGCAGTCGAACTCGGCGATGCGGGTTCCGCGCTTCGCGCTGCGGAGCGGATCGATCCGTCCGGCCTATCGGTTGAGCGGCAAGCTCGGCTTCTCATCGACGTTGCGCGCGCCTGGACTCAGCGCCGAAGGGTGTCCGAGGCGGTTGATGCGCTTGAGCAGGCTGAAGCGCTCACTCCGGAGCAGGTCAAGGGACATCCGATAGTCGAGACAACGGTTTCTGACCTGGTCCGGATGGACCCCACCCCCTCTGACCGGCTGACTGCCCTGGCCCGCCGGGTCGGAGTGGCCTAGCCTGCCGCACTGCTAGCCGTACTGCCACGAAGGGCGTCCCACAGCGGGGCGCCCAGACCCAGATCGATCGCCAGGACGCGGCCTGATGTCCGGCAAACGCGCCAACGGCGAAGGCTCCATCTTCCCGTACCGCAACGGGTTCGCCGCCTACGTCTGGGTCACCAAGCCCGATGGCAAACGGGACCGCAAATACGTCTACGGAAAGACCCGCGACGAGGTCCATGACAAGTGGGTGAAGCTGCACCAGCAAGCCAAGGCCGGCCCGGTCGCCACCAACGTCCCCACCGTGGCGAGTTACATGACCTACTGGCTCGCCGAGGTCGTAGAGCCGAACCTGGCACCTCTGACCTACGCCACGTACGAGACGCTGAGCCGGCTCTACATCGTTCCCGGCATCGGCACCAAGCGACTCGACGGGCGGCTGTCGGTACGAGACGTTCAGACCTGGCTCAACAAGGTCGCAAAGACCTGCCAGTGCTGTGCTCAAGGGAAAGACGACCGTCGGCCACCGAAGAGCCGCAAGTGCTGCGCGGTTGGCCGATGCTGCCAGGACTTGCCCGCGGCTCGCACCGTGAAGGGAATCCGCGCTGTCCTCCGCTCGGCGCTCTCCCAGGCCGAAGTGGAGGAGCTGGTCGCAAAGAACGTCGCAGCCTTGGTGAAGCTGCCACCGATCCGCAGCCGTAAGGGCAAATCGTGGAGCAGTGAGGAAGCTCGGGCGTTCCTGGAAGCGTCCCGCGACGACGACGATTACCTCTACGCGGCCTACGTCCTGGTCCTCGTGCTCGGCTTGCGTAAGGGAGAAGTCCTCGGCCTCACCTGGGAGCACATCAACTGGGACGGCTGGCAGAAACCCTGCATCACCCACGGCGAGACGTTCTGCGAGCACTGCCGCGACAACCACGACATCAGCCTGGTCATCGACAAGCAGCTCCAGCGGGTACGCGGTCAACTGCTGCACCGGGCCACCAAGACCGAAGAGTCCGACGCTCCCCTACCGCTGCCGGCCATCTGCGTCGCCGCATTACGGCACCGTCACCAACAACAGCAGGTCGCACGCGAGAAGGCCGGCGACGCCTGGCACGACACCGGCATGATCTTCACGACCCGCTACGGACTGCCGGTCGAACCCCGCAACTTCAACCGCTCCTACGACAGCCGCATAGCCCGCGCCGGCATCCGGAAGATCACCGTTCACGACGCCCGACGCACCTGCGGTTCGCTGCTGGTCGACCTGGACGTGCACCCCCGGGTCGCGATGGCGATCCTGCGGCACGCGGACTTCTCGATCACGATGGAGATCTACAGCCAGGTCTCGTCCAAGACGACCCGCGAAGCCCTGCGGAGGCTCGGCGAAAGCCTCGATCAATGAGCCGTTGCTGTACTTCGCTGCTGTACAAGATCAGAAATGGCCATCCGGAAGATTCCGAATGGCCTCTGACCTGCGTCGGGACGGCCGGATTCGAACCGACGACCCCTTGACCCCCAGTCAAGTGCGCTACCAAGCTGCGCCACGTCCCGCCCCCGCGCGGTTTCCCCCGCGGCAGCCGGTACAGCTTAGCGCAGCAGCTGCGGCCCGTCCGCACAGGCCCCACCGGCGTCGCGGCGCATCCGAACCACCCCACAGGGAGCCACCGCACAACCCCTAAAGCGTCCTAGGAGGGTGGGGTTGGATAGGGAAATGCCGGATGGGCGGGGCGCCCATCCGGCATTTGACAGAACTGGACCGCGTCAGCCGTGCGCCTTGCCTCGGCCGCCGGGGCCGAGCTTCTTACGCGGGCGGACCGAGATCTCGATCGGGCTGCCCTCGTACCCGAATTCCTCGCGGAGCTTGCGCTCGACGAAGCGCTGGTAGCCGGCGTCCAGCGGGCCGGTGGTGAAGAGCACGAACCGTGGCGGCGCCACACCGGCCTGCGTCGCGAACAGGATCCGCGGCGCCCGCCCACCCCGCACCGGGTGCGGGGTGGCCTGCACCAGCGCCGTCAGCCACTGGTTGAGGTGCGCGGTAGGCACCCGGGTTTCCCAGCTGGCCAGCGCCTTGTTCAGGGCCGGGGCCAACTTGTCCACGGCACGGCCGGTCATTGCCGACAGGTTCAGCCGGATCGCCCAGGGGATGCGCCGCAGCTCCCGGTCGATCTCCTTGTCCAGGTAGTACCGACGGTCGGCGTCGACGAGGTCCCACTTGTTGAACGCGATGACCAGCGCGCGGCCCGACTCGGTCACCATCGACAGGATCCGCTGGTCCTGCTCGCTGATCGGTTCGCTGGAGTCCAGCAGCACCACGGCCACCTCGGCGGCCTCGATCGCGCCGGCGGTCCGCAGGCTGGCGTAGTACTCGGTGCCGCTGGCCTTGCCGACCCGCTTGCGCAGCCCGGCCGTGTCGACCAGTTGCCAGGTCTGACCGCCGATCTCGACCAGGCTGTCCACCGGGTCCACAGTGGTGCCCGCCACCGAGTCGACGACCGCCCGCTCCTCGCCGGAGAACCGGTTGAGCAGACTGGACTTGCCGACGTTCGGCCGCCCGACCAGCGCCACCCGGCGCGGTCCGCGCGGACGATTCTCCACGATCGCCGGGGCCTCCGGCAGCGCGGCGAGGATGGCGTCCAGCAGGTCGCCGGAGCCGCGTCCGTGCAGCGCGGACACCGGGAACGGCTCACCGAGACCGAGCGACCACAGCGAGGTGGCCTCCATCTCGATGGAGTTGTTGTCGGCCTTGTTGGCGACCAGGATCACCGGCTTGGCGCTGCGCCGCAGCATCTTCACCGCGGCCTCGTCCACGTCGGTGGAGCCCACCATCGCGTCGACCACGAAGAGCACCACGTCGGCGGTGACGACCGCCGTCTCGGCCTGCGCCGCGATGGCCGCGGCACGGTCCTTCGCGTCCGGTTCCCAACCGCCGGTGTCCACGACTGTGAACGCCCGGCCGTTCCACTGCGCGTCGTACGGGACCCGGTCGCGGGTCACGCCAGGGACGTCCTCGACGACCGCCTGCCGGCGGCCGATGATCCGGTTGACCAGAGTGGACTTGCCCACGTTGGGGCGGCCGACGACGGCCACCACCGGCTGGGGGCCGCTCGGTTCCTCGACGATGACGTCGGGCTCCCGCAGCTCGACCCACCCACCACCATCGCTACTCATGCCACGCCCCGCTCGGTGAGCATGTCGCGCAGCCGCGCGACGACCTCGTCGATGCCCAGCTCGGTGGTGTCCAGCACCACCGCGTCGGGCGCCTGGGCGAGCGGGTTGACCTTGCGGGTCGAGTCGAGGCGGTCCCGCCGGGCCAGATCCGCGGCCGTGGCCGCCACGTCGGCGGCGTCCTCGGCGCTGCGCCGGGCGGCACGGGCCGCCTCGGAGGCGGTCAGGAAGACCTTCAGGTCGGCGTCCGGCGCGACGACCGAGCCGATGTCGCGACCCTCGACCACCATCCGACGAGCGTTGGCGATCATCTCGCGTTGCCGGGCGACGAGCAGCTCGCGGACAGCCGGCACGGCGGCGACGGCGGATACCGCCCCGGTCACCTCCGGGCCCCGGATATCCGCGTCCACGCCCACGCCGTCGACGGTCACGGCGTACCCCTGCGGGTGGGTGCCGATGTGCAGCTTGACCTCGCTGGCGACCTTGGCCACCGACGCGGCGTCGGCGAGGTCCACGCCGGAGCGCAACACGGCAAACGTGATCGCCCGGTACATCGCCCCGGTGTCCAGGTAGCGCGCACCGATCGCGACGGCGAGCCGCCGCGACACGGTGGACTTACCCGAACCGGACGGCCCGTCCACAGCGACCACACATCGCCCGGTCCGTACGTTTTCCTCCACCGTGTCCTCCTCAGCCCGTACCTCACGGATCGCCCGGTGATCTGGCGCCGCAAGCGGTTGTCAATCGTCATCAATCATGCCCGGGTCCATTGGCGGACCCGCGCGCGACGCCGCCGGAGGCGACCCACGCCACCCGGGGCGGCCGCGTCCCGGCCATCGGTGGAGCCTACCGGCTGCCGTACCCCGAACTCGGGGGTCAGTCACCCACCACGTTGAACAGGGCGGCGACCTCGGCGTTGGTCAGCCGCCGGATCCGCCCGGTCCGCAGGTCACCGAGCCGGATCGGCCCGATCGAGGTACGGACCAGCCGGGTGACCGGGTGACCGACCTCATCCATCAGCCGCCGGACGATGTGCTTGCGCCCCTCGTGCAGGCTCAGCTCCACCTGGGCGGATTTGCCGAGAGTGTCGACCACCTTGAACGAGTCGACCTTGACCGGCCCGTCCTCCAGCTCGACGCCGGCCAGCAGCCGCTTGCTCAGGTTGCGCGGGATCGGCCCGACCACCTCGGCGAGGTACGTCTTGAGCACCTGGTACGAGGGGTGCATGAGCTTGTGCGCGAGGGTGCCGTCGTTGGTGAGCAGCAGCAGGCCCTCGCTGTCCGCGTCGAGCCGCCCGACGTGGTAGACCCGCTGCTCCAGCCGGGCGCCGATGAAGTCGGCCAGCTCGTTGCGTCCCTTTTCGTCCGCCATGGTGGTAACCACCCCACGCGGCTTGTTCATCGCCACGTAGACCAGGCGAATGTCGACCTGGAGGCGCTCCCCGTCCACGTGGATCACGGAGGTGGCCGGGTCGACCTTGTCACCGAGCTTGGCGACCCGCCCGTCCACCGTGACCCGGCGGCGGAAGATCAGGTCTTCGCAGGCACGCCGGGAACCCACGCCGGCGGCGGCGAGCACCTTCTGCAGGCGCTCAGCCCCCTCGTAGACGGGCGCGTCGGCTTTGGGGGAACGGTTATCGGGTCGCATCAGCAAGCTCTTCTACGTCGTCGGGCAGGAAGGGTGCGAGGGGCGGCAGCTCGGCGACCGTGTTCAGCCCGAGCTTCTCCAGGAACAACGTGGTGGTCCGGTAGAGGAACGCCCCGCTGTCCGTTTCGGTGCCGCACTCCTCGATGAGGCCACGGGTGACCAGCGTACGGATGACCCCGTCGCAGTTCACACCCCGGATGGCTGAGATTCGCGAACGGGTCACCGGCTGCTTGTACGCAACCACGGCGAGCGTCTCCAGCGCCGCCTGGGTCAGCCGCACGGACTGCCCGTCCAACACGAACCGCTCAACGTACGTAGCGTATTCCGGCCGGGTGTACAGCCGCCACCCGCCGGCCGCCCGGCGCAGCTCGAACCCGTGCCCGGCCGCTGTGTAACCGGCGGCGATCTCGTCGAGCATCGGCCCGACCCGTTCGGCGCGTTGCTCCAGCACCTGCGCCAGCACCAGCTCGCTGACCGGCTCGTCGACGACCAGCAGGATCGCCTCCAACGCGCCGCGCAGCTCGGCGTCGGACAGCTCGGGCGCGGGCTCCGGCGCGACAGTCGCCCGCCGCCGCCCCGCCAGCTGCCGCCGGGGTACGTCCCCAGCGCCACCCGACTCCCCCACCGTGGCGTCCGTCACCGCACCGAGGTTCGGCCCCGTCGAACCCACCCCGTCCGGGGCCGCCTCACCGCGATCTGGCTCACCCTGGCCCACCTCGTCCGAGGGCACCCCAGGGGAATCGGGCCCACCCGCGGCCACCTCGAGGGGATCGGGCCCACCCGGGGCGACCTCACCAGGGCCTGGCCCGTCTGCGGCCACCTCGACAGGGCCCGGTCCACCCGGGCTCACGTCGACCGGGCCCCGCCCATCCGGGTCAACCTGCGCGGACGCCGACGCGACCACGTCCGGCCCGGTGGAGTTGGCGGCGGCCTCGGGTTCCGGGCGAGGCGCTGCCGCCTCGGGTGCTTCGGCCTCCGGTGGGGCGGCTGACTCGTCCGGCTCCGTGGGCCTGTCGGTGACGGGCGGGCGGGGGCGGTCCCACGGGGGGACCCAGGCGGCGGCCTGGTCGGCCAGCGAGTCCCGACGTTGCTCGTCACTCATCCCGCGCACCCTCCGTCGTTCCCGTCCCGTCCGGCCCGCCGGCCTCCCACGTCGGCACAGGGTCAGCCCTCGCCGGCCCAGGTTCTGCCACCGCCGGCTCAGGCGCACTCCCGGCACGCTCAGACCCCGCCGGCTCAAGCTCAGCCCCCGGCGGCTCAGCCTCAGCCCCCGCCAGTTCCGGCTCAGGCTCCGGTGACTCCGGGTCGGCCGGGTTGCCGGCGTACTCGTCGACGTGCAGTTCGGTGTCGCCGTCGACCGGGCCGGTCCAGCGCACTGTCAGCTCCTCCAGGGCCTGCTCCTGCACGAACGACACCAGGCCCTCCCGGTACAGCTCCAGCAGCGCGAGGAACCGGGCCACCACCTCCAGGGTGGCCTCGCAGTCCGCGCAGAGCAGCGAGAACGTAGCGGTGCCGGCCCGGCGCAGCCGGGCGGCGAGGATCGCCGCGTGTTCGCGGACACTGACCCGGACCATGTGCACGTGGGCGATGGAAACCTCCGGCACCGGCTTCGGGGTCATCGCCTTCACGGCCAGCTTCAGCAGCCGCTGGGGGCCGATGCCGAGCACCAGGTCGGGCAGCGCCTCGGCGTAGCGGGCCTCCAGGCTCACGGCACGCGGATAGCGTCGGCCGCCAACGGCCTCCAGCTCGGCGATGTGCGCCGCCGCCTCCTTGTACGCCTTGTACTGCAACAGCCGGGCGAAGAGCAGGTCCCGTGCCTCCAGCAGGGCGAGGTCGGCTTCGTCCTCCACCTCGGCGGCGGGCAGCAGCCGGGCCGCCTTCAGGTCGAGCAGGGTCGCGGCGATGAGCAGGAACTCGCTGGCCTCGTCCAGGTCCCAGTCGTCGCCCATCGCCCTGATGTAGGCGATGAACTCGTCGGTGACCGTGTGCAGGGCCACCTCGGTGACGTCGAGTTTGTGCTTGCCGATCAGTTGCAGCAGCAGGTCGAACGGGCCGGTGAAGTTTGCCAGCCGCACCGTGAACCCGGTGGCAGCCGGGTCAGCGGGCTGCGCACCGTCGACCACTGCCGCGTCGGCGGTCTGGGGTGGGTCGAGGGGTGGCGCGGTCACCGGACGACCGTAGTCCACGAGGCGGGCAATGGGCGTTCCGGCTACCGCTCCGACTGGGCGGCGATCACCTCGCGGGCCAGTTGACGGTAGTTACGTGCCCCGGAGGAGGCCGGGTCCATCGTCGTGATGGGGGCACCGGCCACGGTGGACTCGGGGAACTTCACCGTCTTGGTGATGACCGTCTGGTAGACCTTGTCGCCGAACGCCTCCACCACCCGCTGGAGGACCTGGCGGCAGTGCGTGGTGCGGCTGTCGTACATGGTCGCGAGGATGCCTTCGAGCTCCAGGTCGAAGTTGAGCCGCTCGCGCACCTTGTCGATGGTGTCCAGCAGCAGTGCCACACCGCGCAGGCTGAAGAACTCGCACTCCAGCGGGATGAGCACGCCGTGCGCGACGGTCAGCGCGTTGATCGCCAGCAGGCCGAGTGACGGCTGGCAGTCGATCAGGATGTAGTCGTACTCCTTGCGGACCGTGCGCAGGACCCGGGCCAGGGCCATCTCCCGGGCGACCTCGTTGACGAGCTGGATCTCGGCGGCGGAGAGGTCGATGTTGGCCGGCAGCAGGTGCAGCCCCGCGACGTCGGTCTTGATGACGACGTCCTCGGCGATGATGTCGTCCTGCATGAGCAGGTTGTAGATGGACAGGTCGAGGTTGTGCGGGTTGACGCCGAGGCCCACCGAGAGCGCGCCCTGCGGGTCGAAGTCGACGAGCAGCACCTTGCGGCCGTATTCCGCGAGCGCGGCGCCCAGGTTGATGGTGGTGGTCGTCTTACCGACGCCACCCTTCTGGTTGGCCATCGCGATGATCCGCGCGGGGCCGTGCCGATCGGTCGGCATCGGCTCCGGGATGGGCTTGCGCATCGTGTAGGCAGCCGGGTCCGCAGGACCCAGGTCCGCGCCGAGCGTGGCCTGCTGCTCGCGGAGCTCCGACGTCCAGGTCTCGGCACGGTCACCGTTGCCAGCCATGTGCTCGTTGCCCCCTCCCGACGACCCACCCGGCGTCGGAGCCGTCCGACGTCCTTCGCGGCGCCGCTGCGCACCCCGGTCGTGTCGCTCCAGGAGGTCCGCGCCGATGCCGACTGTACGCCACCGACCAGCAGGGGGTTCGGCACCGGCCCGGCGTGTCGGCGTCGACAGCGACCGGTTCAGCCCTGGGCGCGGGGATGCGCGGTCGCGTACACCTCGCGCAACCGCTCCACGGTGACCAACGTGTAGACCTGGGTGGTGGTCACCGACGCGTGGCCGAGCAGTTCCTGGACCACCCGGACGTCGGCGCCGCCGTCGAGCAGATGGGTGGCGTAGGAGTGGCGCAGGGTGTGCGGGGAGACCGCGGCCGGCCCGTCGACGGGCAGCCCGGCCCGGTCGGCGGCGCGGCGCAGGATGCCCCAGGCGCCCTGGCGGGACAACGCGCCGCCCCGGGCGTTGAGGAACACCGCCGGGGTGCCGCGGCCGGCGGCGGCCAGCCCGGGACGGGCCCGGACCAGGTAGGCGCGCACGGCGTCGACGGCGTACCCGCCGATGGGTACCAGCCGCACCCGGCCGCCCTTGCCGCGCAGCAGCGCCGTGCCGTCGTCGGTGTCGAGGTCGTCCACGGCGGCGCCGACCGCTTCGGAGATGCGCGCGCCGGTGCCGTACAGGAACTCCAGCAGCGCCCGGTCGCGCAGCGCGAGGGGCGCGTCGTCACCGGTCGCGGTGATCGGGCCGGCGGTCTCCAGCAGCCGGACCACGTCGTCGACCGGTAGCGCCCGGGGCAGCCGCCGGGGCGGCGTGGGCGGGCGGACGTCGCGGCTCGGATCGGCGCCGGCCAGGCCCTCGCGCACCGCGAAGCGGTGCAGGCCCCGCACCGCGCTGGCCGCGCGGGCGGCGGAGGAGACGGCGAGGGGCGGGTGCGCGTCGTCGCCGGCGCGCAGCCGCGCCAGGTGCGACTCGACGAGGCCGGCGCCGACCGACGCGAGGTCGGTGACGCCGGCATCGGCCAGGGTGGCGAGATAGCGGTCCAGATCCCGGCGGTACGAGGCGAGCGTGTTCGCGGACAGGCCACGTTCGACGGTCAGGTGGTCGAGGTAACCGCGAACGGCACGGCGCAGCGCCGGCGTGGGTGCGGTGCCCACGCCGGCGGAGTCCCTGCCGCCGCTCAGCCCGCCACCGTTCAGGCCAGGGCGTCGGCCAGCGGGAGCACGTCCATGCCGTGCGCCTCGGCGACCGGGCCGTAGGTGACCTGCCCGGCGTGGGTGTTGAGGCCCAGCGCCAGCGCCGGGTCGTTGCGCAGCGCCTCGCGCCAGCCCTGGTTGGCCAGCTCCAGGGCGTACGGCAGGGTGACGTTGGTCAGGGCGTAGGTGCTGGTGTTCGGCACCGCGCCGGGCATGTTCGCGACGCAGTAGAAGATCGACTCGTGCACCTTGTAGACCGGGTCGGCGTGCGTGGTGGGGCGCGAGTCCTCGAAGCAGCCGCCCTGGTCGATGGCGATGTCGACAAGCACGCTGCCCGGCTTCATCCGGGAGACCAGCTCGTTGGAGATCAGCGTCGGAGCCTTCGTGCCGGGCACCAGCACCGCGCCGATGACCAGGTCGGCGTCGAGGACGGCGCGCTCGACCTCGTAGGCGTTGGAGGCGACGGTCTGCAGGTGGCCCCGGTAGATGGCGTCGGCCTGCCGCAGCCGGGCGACGTTCTTGTCCAGCAGCAGCACCTCGGACTGCAGGCCCAGCGCGATGGCGGCGGCGTTCATGCCGGAGACGCCGGCGCCGATGACCACGGTCTTGGCCGCGTACACGCCGGAGACACCGCCCGGCAGCACACCGCGCCCACCACCGGTGCGCATCATGTAGAAGGCGCCCATCTGCGGGGCGAGCCGGCCGGCCACCTCGGACATCGGGGCGAGCAGCGGCAGCGACCGGTCGGGCAGCTCGACGGTCTCGTACGCGATGCCGGTGACCCGGCGGTCGATCAGCGCGTCGGTGCACTCCTTGGAGGCGGCGAGGTGCAGGTAGGTGAAGAGCACCTGCCCCTCACGCATCCGGTGGTACTCCTCGGCGATCGGCTCCTTGACCTTGAGCACCAGCTCGGCGGTCTCCCACACCTCGTCGGCGGTGGCGAGGATCGTCGCGCCGGCGGTGGCGAACTCCTCGTCGGTGATGCTGGAGCCAACCCCGGCGCCGGACTCGACGAAGACCTGGTGGCCGCTGCGGGTGAACTCGTTGACACCCGCTGGCGTGATCGCCACGCGGTACTCGTGGTTCTTGACCTCGCGTGGGATTCCGACCTTCACGATGCAGACACCTCTCTTCGGGGCTGCTCTCCCCCGACTGCTCGGTGCCACGACGGCCCCTTTGCCATCGCGGTACACCGGTCCTGCGGCGGCAGTCTAGGCGCGCCCGGCGCCGCCGCGAGCCAGCACAGTGGCACCCGGTGCCCGGGTGTCCTGACGATGTGTCAGGGCACCGCCGGCATTCGGCGGTCGAGCGTCACCTCAGCCAACAGGACAGTGTTTCACCATTATCGTCCCATCTGCCGGGCGGCGGTGCGGACAGCCGGCGAGTGGATCACTAATGTGTCCGCCCATGACCACTCCTCCTTACCAGCCCGGTTACCCCCAGCCGGGGTACCCCCAGGGCGTCTCCGACAAGAGCAAGATCGTCGCGGGCATCCTCGGCATCCTGCTCGGCACCTTCGGTGCCGGTCGGTTCTACACCGGACACACCAAGATCGCCGTTCTCCAGCTCGTCGTGAGCCTGGTGACCTGCGGCGTCGGCGCTCTCTGGGGCCTCGTCGACGGCATTCTCATCCTGGTCAACGGCGGAACGGACGCGCAGGGACGTCCGCTGCGCGACTCCTAGACCAACAAACGGAAGGGGCCCCGCGGCTGACCGCGGGGCCCCTTCTCGTGCGTCCTCCCCCACCGTGCTGGACCGGCGGCGACGCTCAGCGCGGCAGCGGCGCGTCCGCCCGACGCAGCTGCGCGAAACCGGTGTCCCGGGCGCGGGCCGCGGCCAGCAGCCCGGCCACCGCTGACGCGTTGGTGATCTCACCGGCCAGGACCATGGCGACCGCCTCGTCCAGGTCGATCCGGACGACCTGGAGGTCGGCCTCCTCGTCGTGGCGCTCATGCCGCTCGTCGGCCGGCACGTCGGCGAGGTCGCGGGCCAGGAACACCCGCACGATCTCGTTGGTGAACCCCGGCGAGCTGTGCAGGTCCACCAGCACGTCGACCCGCCCGGCGGTGAGGTCGGCCTCCTCGGCCAACTCCCGCAGCGCGGCCACCGGCAACTCCTCGCCGGAGACGTCCATCAGACCGGCCGGCAGCTCCCACAGGTGCCGCCCGACCGGGTGCCGGTACTGCCGGATCAGCACCACCTGGCCGGCGTCGTCGAGCGCCACCACTGCCACCGCCCCGACGTGCCGGACGAGGTCCCGCAGCGCGGTCCCACCGCCCGGCATGGTCACCTCCTCGGTGACCACGTCGAAGATCCGCCCCCGGTACCGCTCCGCCCGGGAACGCACCTCGTAGCGGTGCTCAAGGTTGCTCACGAGGCCGACGACGCCTTCGTCGCGGCGCCGTTGCGGGCGGCCTTGCGCGTCGTCGGGGCCTCCGCCGCCGCGTCCAGGTCGACGGGCAGCTGGTCGGCCTGCGAGTACGCCACCGCGGCCTTGACGAACGAGGCGAACAGCGGGTGCGGGCGCGTCGGGCGGCTCTTCAACTCGGGGTGCGCCTGGGTGGCCACGAAGAACGGGTGCAGGCTCCGGTCCAGTTCGATGAACTCGACCAGCCGGCCGTCTGGGGAGGTACCGGAAATGTGCAGGCCCGCCTTCGTCAGCGCGTCCCGGTAGGCGTTGTTCACCTCGTACCGGTGCCGGTGCCGCTCGCTGATCTCGGTGCTGCCGTACGCCTCGGCGACGATCGAGCCCTCGGTCAACGTCGCCGGGTACGCGCCCAGCCGCATGGTGCCGCCCAGGTCACCGCGACCGGCGACGATGTCCTCCTGGTCGGCCATCGTGGCGATGACCGGGTGGGCCGCCTGCTCGTCGAACTCCAACGAGTTGGCGCCGTCCAGGTCGGCCAGGTGCCGGGCCACCTCGATGGTCATGCACTGCAGGCCGAGGCACAGGCCCAGCAGCGGAATGCCGGCCTCACGGGCGTACCGGGCGGTGCCGATCTTGCCCTCGATGCCGCGGACGCCGAACCCGCCGGGGATGAGGATGCCGTCCACGCCGGCCAACGCCGCGGCGGCGCCGGCCGGGGTGACGCACTCGTCGCTGGGCACCCAGCGCAGCTGCACCCGGGCCCGGTGGCCAAAGCCCGCCGCCCGGATCGCCTCACTCACCGACAGGTACGCATCGGGCAGGTCCACGTACTTGCCGACCACAGCGACGGTGACGGTGTGCCGGGGACGGTGCACCCGCTCCAGCAGATCGTCCCAACTGGCCCAGTCCACGTCCCGGAAGGAAAGGCCGAGCCGGCGCACCACGTACGCGTCGAGCCCCTCCCGGTGCAGCACCTTCGGGATGTCGTAGATGCTCGGCGCGTCCGGGGCGGCGACGACCGCCTCGGCGTCCACGTCGCAGTAGAGCGACAGCTTCTCCTTGAGCTTCACCGGAATCTCCCGGTCACAACGGAGCACTATCGCGTCCGGCTGGATACCGATGTTGCGCAGCTGCGCCACCGAGTGCTGCGTCGGCTTGGTCTTCAGCTCACCCGAGGGCGCCAGGTACGGCACCAGCGAGACGTGCAGGTAGAAGCAGTTGTCGCGGCCCAAATCGTGGCGGACCTGACGGATCGCCTCCAGGAACGGCAGCGACTCGATGTCGCCGACAGTGCCACCGACCTCGGTGATCACCACGTCGGGGACCTGGCCGTCCTCGTCCGGGTCGGCCATCGCCAGGATCCGCGACTTGATCTCGTTGGTGATGTGCGGGATGACCTGAACGGTGTCGCCCAGGTACTCGCCGCGCCGCTCCTTGGCGATCACGTCGGAGTAGATCTGACCGGTGGTGACGTTCGCCTTGCCGGACAGCGCCCGGTCGAGGAACCGCTCGTAGTGCCCGACGTCGAGGTCGGTCTCGGCGCCGTCCTCGGTGACGAAGACCTCACCGTGCTGGAACGGGTTCATCGTCCCCGGGTCGACGTTCAGGTAGGGGTCGAGCTTCTGCATCACCACGCGCAACCCGCGCGCTGTCAGCAGGTTGCCGAGGCTGGAGGCGGTGAGGCCCTTACCCAGCGAGGAGGCGACGCCCCCGGTGACGAAAATGTGCCTGGTCGTCCGTGCTGATGGGGCCAAGGCCTGCTCCCGTGTCGTCTGTCGCGGTCATGCAGACCGCCGTGCTTGATCAGCAAAGTGATCACGCGATCCACGGGATTTGACGGTAACACCTCCCGGGCGGGTACCCGCAGGCCGCACCCCGGCTGCGACACCGCCGGGCCATCCGGACGAGGCCCGGCGCTCAGGACGCGGCAACCTCCGTCGATGACCGGGAGACCTGCCGGGGCGCTACGGGCACCGTCGGCGCGGCGTCCGGCGTCGACCCGCTCGCGGTCGGCTCGGCCGGTTCGTCGGCGTCCCCGCGGCGCTCGTCCGCAGGGTCCGACGCCGGTCGGGCGACCTTCGCCGGCGCGCTCGGGGTCGGCCCAGTGATCGGACGGGGATGCACGGCACCCAGTGGCCCGCCGCCGCCCGTCGGACCGTCGCCCCCACCGACCGGGCCGACCCCGCCGGACCCCGAGTCGTCGTCGGCGCCGTTGGCGCGGGAGCGGTCCGCTGCCGGACGGGTCCGGTCCGCGGCGTGCCCGAGCACCCGCAGCGACGCCAGGGCGGCCATCGGCACCACCAGGGCGGCGGCAGCGCCCATCACGTCCAGGGCCGCGCCGTCGAGCACACCACCGAGCACCGCGGCGACCACAGTGCCGGCCATCGCGGCCCGGACCGCCGGGTAGATGCCGAACAGCCGCATCAGCCCACCCCACGGCTGCAACAGGGCGAACCACACCAGCAACCCGCCGGCCAACGCCAGCACCGTCAGCGGGCTGTTGACCAACGTCTCGAAGTTCTCCGTGCTGGACCGGTGCACGGCGAACCCGCCAGTGCCGTCACCGAGCGCGGAAAGGAACCGGCCCAGGCTGCCCCGCTCCGCCGCAGGACGCCGCAGGTCCACCACGGCGAACCCGATACCGACCGCCAGCGCGGCCATGGCGGCCCAGGCCAGCCGGCTGATCGTCAACCAGCCGCCGGCGCTGATCACGGCGGCGACGCTCACCCCGGCGGTGAGCGCGATCGCGCCGACCGGGTCGGCGCCCAGGTACGGGCTGCCGACCACCACCACGGCGAGGCCACCCACCGCCACCATCACCGCCGGCCGCCAGCCACGGTGCACCCGTTGGGCGAACCAACCGGCGGTGACCAGCGCACCGGCGAGGAACACTCCCAGCCCCACGGTGCTCAGCCCGGCGTACCGGCCGCCCTGCAACGCGGAGTAGCCGACCACGCCATTGAGCTGCAGGCGGGCCCCGGTGAGCACGTCCAGCCCCACCACGAGCGTGGTGAGACCGGCCACCGCGCCGAGCGGCCCGAGCGTGTTCGCGTACCCGGGGGCGAACCGCACCGCCGCGGTGCCGGCGGCCACCAGCAACGCGGTCACCCCGGCGAAGATCCACCCCGGGTGCTCACCGCGCCACCAGGGCACCGCGTCGGTCAGCAGCGCCGCCGGCACTGTCAACGCCGCGGCCACCAGCAGCAACTCCATCACCGCCACGATCCGCCCGGAGACGGGCGTCGGGCCGGCCGGGCCGGCGTGCGGACGGGCCCGGCGCAGCAGCGGCAGGATCGCGAGGGCCAGCAGCACCTGCACCCCGGCGAGCAGAGCGAAGAACACCCCGGAGACGGAGCGCTGGGCGGCCGCCTCCCGGTCGGCGTTCGCCGGCGCGTTGATGGCCTCAGTCAGGTCGGCGGGACGGCCGCCGGTGCTGACCGCCGGACGGCCGAGGAAGAGCCGCTCCGGCATGGGCCGGCCCAACGCGGCCAGGGCGGTCGGCGCGAGGTCGACAAGTTGCAGGTACCCGTCCCGGCCGGTGCTGGCCGAGGTGAGCCACCCCCGCTCCCAGCCCGGCCCGTCGGCGACCGCCACGTGCAGCCGGGCCGGCTGGGTGGTGTCGGAGATCCCCGCGACCAGCACCAACGACCGTGGGGGTCGCGCCGCCAGCACCCGGGCCAGCTCGGCGTCCGCCGCGCGGGCCTCCTCGGCGCGGGTGGCCGGGTCGGCCCCCTTGACGGTGCCGAGGTCGACGATGCTCAGCACACACGAGCCGAGCAGCGGCCGCGGATCGGCCGGCAGCCCCGAGGCGTACCGGTCGACGCGGCCGAACGGTCGCGCGGCGGCCACCGCCGCGCCCGGGCCCACGGCGACGGAGCACCGCACCGACTCGGACAACGAGCCGGGCATGGCGCCCCAGGGCAGCCGCTGCTGGTTGTACTGGACCACGCTCTCCTGGTCGGGCAGGTTCGCGCCGATACCGTCCGGCTGTTCCACCGTCACCGCCGCCGACGGGCAACCGTCGACCGACCGGCTGCCGTTCCACGCGGCGAAGCTGCCCGCGCCCAACGTCAGCCAGCCGTCCACCGGGCAGGTCGGCCGGTGCGCGGAACGCACCGACAGTGAGCCGATCGAGCCGTCCTGGGCCATCCGCCACAGCGTCGGGGTGCTCTGCGGATCCACGTCATCCCAGCGCAGCCCGGCGATCCCGGCGAGCACCACGAAGTCGGCGGTGCGTTGCGGGGTGCCCTGGGGTGGGCGGGCGGCGAGCGCGGTGACACCCAGCGCCACCACGAGCACTGTCAGCAGGGCGGGGGCGATTCGGCGCAGCATCACCGGTGTCCCGTTCTCGGGGCGTCGGAGCCCGGTGCGGCCGCCGGACCGCCGGGGTTCCCGGCCAGCTCGGCGTAGAGGGCGGCAAGCGTGGCGACGGTGTCCGCCTCGGTCGGCCACGTCGCCGCCCGTTCGGCGCCACGCCGGCCCAACTCCGCCCGCGCCGCCGGGTCGTCCAGCAACGCGCGTACGGCCGCGTCGACAGCATCCACGTCACCGGCGGGGACCAGCGTGGCCGCGTCGCCGACCAGGTCCGGGAGCCCGCCGACAGCGGTGGCCACCAGTGGCACACCGGCGCGCAGCGCCTCCTGGGCGAAGAGCTGTCGCGCCTCCCAGTCGCTGGTCACCACCGCCAGGTCGGCGCCGGCGAGCAGGTCGGCCACGTCGGTGCGGTGCCCCAGCAGGGTCACCGGTGCGCGGGCGGCGGAGGTCCGCGCGGCGAGCGGCAGATACGCCGGCCCGCTGCCCGCGATCACCACGACCGGCGGCGGGGTACGCGTACGCCAGCGGGCCGCCGCGTCGATCAGCACGTCGTAGCGCTTCTGCGGGTGCAACCGACCGACCGAGACGATCAACGGCTGGTCCGGGCGGACGCCGAACTCGGCGCGTACCGCCGCCGGGCGTCGACGCGGCGCGGGCAGCGCCGGCGCGGCGACCGGGGCCAGCCGGGCGTCGGCGGCACCCACCTCGGCGGCCCGTCGCACCAGGTCCTCCGAGGCGCCGAGCGCCACCCGCACGCCCCGGGCGACCACCCGTTCGACGAGCCGGGACACCCCGCCCCGCAGCCCCCCGGCGAGCACCGCGTTGTGCCAGGTGACGATCACCGGGGCGGCCGGACGGGCCAGCACGGCGACCAACCCGGCCCGCAGGCCGTGCGCGTGCACCACGTCGACGTGAGCGCCCGCGAGCGCCCGGCGCAGCGCGAGCACCGCCCGCGCGTCGGCCGGCGTCGGGCTGGCCGGGATCTCCACCGGCTCGAACCGCGCACCCACACCGGTGAAGTCGAACTGCTCCTGGGTGGCGGCGGGCCCGCAGACCAGGACCGTGGTGCCGCCCGCGACGAGGCCACGAGCCACCGAACGGACGTGCTGGCCGACCCCGCCGGTGCTGGACGCGAGCACCAACGCGACGGTGCCCGACCAGCCGGCAGGCAGAGCTGGCTCAGTCATGCGTCGCCGTCTCCTTCCCGTCGCCCCGCTGCGCGGAGCCCGCGCCCGGTGTCGGCGCACCGCCGGACGGCCCCCGCCGGCCCAGACGCCGCAGCACCCCGGCGAGCAGTGGCTGCACGTCCCGCCGGTCGACGAACCAGACCACGGCGAGGAACACCACCCCAACCAGAACCCCGGACAGCATGCCCTGACCGAACGCCGCCGCCGTCGTCGGGGTGCCGCCGTCCGACTGGTCGAGCCAACGGCTGAGGCCCAACCCGGCGAGCCCGGCCAGCACACCGGCGAGGCCACCGGCCGCTCCGGCCCGTGCCGCTCCGGCAAGGGCGGGACGGCCGGCGCTGCGCAACACCGCCACGAGCAGCAGGGCGCCGAGCACCAGCATCCCCACCGAGTTCGCGGCAGTCACAGCGAGCACCCGGTCGGCGGTGGGGAGCAGCACCGTCAACGGCAGCGCCACGGCCGGGACGACCAGCCAGCCGAGGGTGATCGCCACCGTCGCCGACCGCGTGTCGCCGCGCGCGTAGAGCGCGCGGGACAGGATCGCGAACAGGCCGTAGCCGAGCAGACCCGGCGCGAACCCGCTGATGGCCGCCGCGGTGGACTCCGGATTGTCCGGGTAGAAGAGGGCGGCGATCGGCTGCGCGGTACCGATCAACGCCGCGACGCCCAGGCAACTGAAAAGCAGCACCCCACGCACCGCGCCGGAGAGGGTCCGTCGATAACCGTCCTCGTCACCGGCGGCGCTGGCGGTGGCCAGGGTGGGATAGGACGCCACCGCCAGCGGCACGGCCAGGACCGCCCACGGCAGCAGGTAGATCGCCTGGGCCAGGTTGAACACCTGGGGGGAGCCGGTGGGGCCGCCGGAGACCCGGTTCAAGACCACCAGGAGCGCGATCTGCTGTGCGGCCACCGTCACCGCGCCGGCAGTGGCGAGCCCGCCGATCCGCGCCCGCGCATCGGCGGTGAAGGCGTACCCGAACCGGGGCCGTAGCCGCAACCGCCGCAGCGGGATCAGCAGCGAGAGCGACAGCACGACGACGCCCAGCGTGGTGCCGCCGGAGAGGAGCAGTTCGCCGCTGCGGCCGACCTGGGCCACGGACACGCCTCGACCCTGGGCGGCCCCGAAGGCCACGTAGACGACGACCACGGTGAGGCTGGACAGCAGCGGCGCGATGACTGGCCAGGCGAAGCGTCGGTGTGCCTGGAGGACGCCGGTGAGCACGATGCCGATCCCGTAGAGCGGCAACTGCGGGGCGAACACGCGCAGCATCCGGGCGCCGGCGGCGAGTTCCGACGCCGATCGTCCCTCGCTGATCACCGAGATGATCGGGTCGGCGAACACGACGACGAGCACGGCGAGGGGAACCAGCAGACTCACCGTCCAGGTGAGCAAGGCCCCGGTGGTCGCCGCCACCGTCCGCCGGTCGTCCGCCGCGACCGCCCCGGCCAGCAGTGGCACAACCAGGCTGGCCAACGCCCCGCCCGCGACGATCTCGAAGACGATGTTCGGCACCGTGTTGGCGATGACGTACATGCCGCCCAGGTCGCTCTGCTCGACCACCCAGGTGAACACGGCGGTGCGGCCGAAGCCGGCGACTCGGCTGGCCACGGTGAGGACGGCGATGAGCGCGGCTGCCCCGGCCAGCCGGCCGGCGCCGGCGAGGGGTGCCGGTCTGGTCACGTCAGTCGGCGCGTCGGCCCAGTGCGTCGAGGTCGCGGAGCCCCGGGGTCCGCTGGATCACCGCGGTGAAGCTGACCTTCTCGCTGGCGGCGGTGAGCCCGGCCAGGACGGCGAGCAGACCGGCCCGGCCCAGCGGGCCGGTACGGGCGGCGAGCGCGACACCGAGCACCGCCCCGAGCGCGTTCGCGCCACTGTCGCCGAGCATCACGTCCTCGGCCAGGTCGTCGCGGAGCAGGCCGGCGGCGGCGCCGGCAGCGCCAGCGGCGATCCCGCCCTGCGGGCCGCCGGTCAGCGGCGCGGCGAGCAGCAGCCCGGACTTGAGGGCGCGGCCCGGCCGCAGGTCGAGCAGATTCAGCAGGTTGGCCGTGCCGGCGATCACGCCGGCGCCGAGCAGCACGTCGACTCCCCGGCCGAACGCACCGTGCCGCTGCCGGCGCGGGTGCGCGGCGACCCGCGGGTCGGCGGCGAGCAGCGCGGCGGCGC
>NZ_JAKKFE010000050.1:0-17370 GCF_022230935.1 Micromonospora hortensis | reverse complement strand
ACGCAAACCTCTTGATCAACACGTGCGGGGGAGGGGCCTACCAGTTGGTGGAGCCGGGGACCTTGGGCCAGGGCTTTGACGTCGGCTTGATCAGGTACGCGATGCCGCCGGAGCCACCGGAGACGCCACCGCTGGCGTTGGTGCGCTTGGTACGCAGCCAGATCTGCTCGAACTGCGCACGCTTGTAGACGTTGCGCACCACGTCGTTGCTGGACGAGGCCGGGTCGTTGACGATCACGTCGCCGTCGGCGGTGAAGCCGACCACCACGAAGAGGTGCCCGGAGGTGCCGTAGTTCGCCCCGTCCAGCTCACTGGCGAGGAAGGACTGGCTGGTCACGACGGGAATGCCGGCGGCGATGAAACGCTCCAGCTCGTCCAGCGAGTGCAGCCGGGTCACCCGGCCCTCCAGCCCGGGGAAGCTCGCCGCGTACGCGGTGTTGAACGGCCAGTTGCCCGCCCCGTCGTACGCGTAGTCGTAGGTCATCCGCGCGGCGTGGTTGACAGTCGGGTCGGGGTAGGTCGGGTCCACCCAGGAGGTGTCGGCCGCCGACGGTTGGCGTCCCCAGTACTCGACCACCATCTCCGTCGAGGTGGGTGAGCACCACGCCTCGCCGCCGCCGTCGTACTCGGGGTAGTGCCCGGAGTGCACGTTCTGCGAGTAGCGCGGCACCGGCAGCTCCCGGCCCCAGGCGATGTGCCCTGCGCTCGGCGGCACTGTGAACCGGTCCGGCACCGTGGAACTCATCGCGCCCAACATCCGGACCACCGGGGCGGCGCTCTGCCCGGGTGTGCGGTAGAGGGTCAGTTTGAGCTGGTAGGACCGCAGCAGCACGCCGGCGGTGGCGTCGTCGATGCTGAAGGTGTCGGTCCAGATCGTCGACCAGGGGTCGCCCTGCCGGTTGACGCTGGTCCGCAAGATGTCGGTGTCGCCGGACGCCCAGCGACCCAGGACGTACCACGGGGTCTGGTCGCCGCTGGTGTAGCTGCCCTGCATCTCCACCTGGATCCAGGTGCCGGCGGGGGTCTCCGCGTTCCAGGAGGCGATCAGCTCGGTGGCGTCGAACCCGACAGGGGTCACCGGCGAGGTCCAGGTGCCGTACTCCCAGGTTTGGGTGGCGCCGGTGTGCGGGTCCGCGTACTCGATGGTGCCGGCCGGGCGGGCCAGTGTGACGCCCGCTCGGGCGCCGGGCACGACGCGGGTGCCGGCCCGGCTGCCCCGGTGCCAGTCGGCAGGCCCGGACCAGTCCTGGTAGGTGATCTGCTCGTCGTGGGCGGGGGCGGGCGGGTGGGCCGCCAGCGCGGGCGCGGCGCTGGTGAGCAGGGTGAGCGTGGTGACGCCGGCGAGGGCGGCCGCGCGCAGGCGGGATCTGGCCATTGGTGCTCCGCGGTGTCGTGGGGGCATCGTCGCTGGTCAGTCTTCCGCTTGGAGGGAAGTTTCGCCAGATGTTGATAGGTGGAAAATCATTGCCGCCATGATGATCCGCTTGGGATGGTCAACGCAGCGATCAATGTTGATATGACCATGTGACAGGTGGTGAAGTGTCCTTCACCGAGCGGGATCTCCCGCCCATCGAGGAGGTAGTCCATGGCCCTCCGCACGCCCATCCCCCTCCGCCGTGTCCTGGTGCTCGCTGTCGTCACCGGGCTGGGCATCGTCACAGTCGCCGCCGGCCCGGTCGGCGCCCGACCGGCACCGGACCGCACCGCTGAGCAGGCCGCCGCCGGCTACCGGGTGCTCGGGCCCCGGACCCTCGACGACCGCAACGCGGTGGCCCGCACCGGAGCCGCCATCGACTACTCCGAACACGGCGTGCTGCACATCTCGGCCACCGCGAGCGAGGCCGCCGCGATCGGCAAGCTCGGCTTCCGGCTTGAACCGCTCGCCCCGCCACCCAACGCCGAGCGCGGCGCCGGCGAGTTCGGCGCGCTGGCCTTCCCGCCGGCCGACTCGAACTACCACGACTACGCGGAACTGACCGCCGTCGTGAACCAGGTAGTCGCCGACCACCCGGCGATCGCCCGCAAGATCAGCATCGGTTCGTCGTACGAGGGCCGCGACCTGATGGCGGTGAAGATTTCCGACAACGTCGGCACCGACGAGAACGAGCCGGAGATCCTGTTCAACTCCCAGCAGCACGCCCGTGAGCACCTGACCGTCGAGATGGCGATCTACCTGCTCAACCTCTTCACCGACAACTACGGCAGCGACTCCCGGATCACCAACATCGTCAACGGCCGGGAACTCTGGATCGTGCCGACTGTCAACCCCGACGGCAGCGAGTACGACATCGCCACCGGGTCGTACCGGTCCTGGCGCAAGAACCGGCAGCCCAACAGCGGCTCGTCCAACGTCGGCACCGACCTCAACCGCAACTGGTCCTACAACTGGGGATGCTGCGGCGGCTCGTCCGGCACCACCTCGTCGGAGACCTACCGGGGGCCGTCGGCGTTCTCCGCGCCGGAGACGCAGGCGCTGCGCACCTTCGTCAACGGCCGGGTCGTCGGCGGGGTGCAGCAGATCAAGGCCAACATCGACTTCCACACGTACTCGCAGTTGGTGCTCTGGCCGTACGGCTACACCACAGCGAACACCGCGACCGGGATGAACGCCGACCAGTACAGCACCTTCGCCACCATCGGTCAGCAGATGGCGGCCACCAACGGCTACACCCCGGAACAGTCCAGCGACCTCTACATCACCGACGGCGACAGCATCGACTGGATGTGGGCCACCCACAACATCTGGGCGTACACGTTCGAGATGTACCCGGGCTCGTCCGGTGGCGGCGGCTTCTACCCGCCCGACGAGGTGATCCCGGCGCAGACCTCGCGCAACCGGGAGGCGGTGCTGATCCTCAGCGAGTACGCCGACTGCCCGTACCGGGCCATTGGCAAGCAGGCGCAGTACTGCGGCGGGGGTGGCGGCACCACTGTCTGGTCGGACACCTTCGAGACCGCCACCGGCTGGACCATCAACCCGGGCGGCACCGACACCGCCACCGTCGGCGCGTTCGAGCGGGGCGCCGCCCAGGCGACCACGTCCTCCGGGGCCAAGCAGCTCACCCCGTACGCCGGGTCCAACGACCTGGTCACCGGCCGGCTCGCCGGCTCGGCGGCCGGTGACTACGACCTCGACGGCGGCGTGACCAGCGCCCGGTCACCGGCGGTGACCCTGCCGTCGTCCGGCACGCTGACCCTCTCGCTCGCCTGGTACCTGGCGCACGGCTCGAACGCCTCGTCGGCGGACTACCTGCGGGTGAGCGTGGTGCACAACGGCGGCACCACAGCGCTGCTCACCCAGGCCGGCGCGGCCAGCAACCGTAACGGGAGCTGGGCGGTCGCCAACCTCAACCTCACCCCGTACGCCGGCCAGTCGGTCCGCGTGCTCGTCGAGGCGGCGGACGCTTCCGGAGCCAGCCTGGTGGAGGCGGCTGTGGACAACGTCACCATCACGTCCTCCTGATCGGGTGGGGCCCCGTCCCGCCCCGGCGGGGCCCCACCACCCGTTCCCGAGCCTCTGAATCCGGGACGAATCCCTCGGTGCGTGACGGGTCACCGATCGTGCCGGATCGATCAATCCTTGATCGATCCGGCACGTCCTGGCGGTGCGCTACCGTCTTAGCGACCAGTCCGCAGCGAAGCCGGTGCTCATCCCGGCGCTGTCCCGCAACTGTGATGCCCCACCGGTCGGTGGGGACGAGCCAGGTCGCCTGCGGACCGGTCGCGAAACGCGCTCTCGAGGAAGGGCGCCTCGTGGGCGGGCGTACGGAAGTCCCTGTCGGCGAAGCACCACACTCCTCGACCGACAGGAGGCCCCCATGTTCAGACGTACCCCTCGGCTCTTCGCGGCGACCCTCGCGGTCACCGCGCTCGCCCTTGGCGCCTGCGCCGAGAAGGCCGACGACCAGCCGAGCGCCGGCACAGCGGCCGCCGCCTACCCGGTCACCGTCGGCGCGCTCACCCTCGACAAGCGCCCCGAGAAGATCGTCGTGCTGTCGCCCACCGCCACCGAGATGCTCTTCGCGATCGGCGCCGGCCCGCAGGTGACAGCCGTCGACGACCAGTCGAACTACCCGGCCGACGTGCCGAAGACCGACCTCTCCGCCTTCCAGCCGAACGCCGAGGCGATCGCCGGTAAGAACCCTGATCTGGTGGTGCTCTCCGACGACCGCAACAAGATCGTCGAACAGCTCGGCAAGCTGAAGATTCCGGTGTACCAGACCCCGGCGGCGGTCACGCTCGACGACTCGTACCGGCAGATCACCGAGCTGGGCACGCTGACCGGGCACGCCGACCAGGCCACCGACGTCGCCACCCGGATGAAGGACGACATCGCCAAGCTGGTCAAGGACCTGCCTCAGCGCGCCGAGAAGCTCACCTACTTCCACGAGCTGGGCCCGGAGCTGTACAGCGCAACCAGCAAGACCTTCATCGGCTCGCTCTACAGCCAGGCCGGCCTGACCAACATCGCCGACCCGGCCGACGCGGACGGTAAGAACTTCGGCTACCCGCAGCTGTCCCAGGAGTTCATCGTCAAGGCCGACCCGGACTTCGTCTTCCTGGCCGACGCCAAGTGCTGCCAGCAGAGCGCCGACACGGTCAAGGCGCGCAGTGGCTGGGCGGGCCTCACCGCGGTGAAGAACAACCAGGTGGTCGCCCTCGACGATGACGTCGCCTCCCGCTGGGGCCCACGAGTCGTGGACCTGCTCCGGGTCATCATCGACGCGGTCGCCAAGGTGCCCGCGTGACCGTCGTCCGTCGGTGACCGGGCCGCGACAGGTGTCCGATCCGGCACCAACCGGTCGGCCAGCCGAGCCGCCGCCGCCGTCGTCCCCGCCGGCCGAGCCACGTTCCGTGGCCCGGCCGGCCGGGTTGCCGTCCGGAGCCCGGCCGGCCGGGTTGCGCATGCGGTGGCTGGTCGCGGGGTTGGTCGCGGTGCTCGTCGCGCTCGTCGTCGGGGTGTCGCTCGGCCCGGTGAGCCTGCCCCCGGGCAGCGTCGCCGCCGAGTTGCTCAACCTGTTTCCCGGGGTGCACCTCGACAGCGGGCTGACCGAGCGTGAGATCGCGATCGTCACCGAGCTGCGCCTGCCCCGGGTGGTGCTGGGCCTGCTCGTCGGCGGTCTGCTCGCCCTCGCCGGTGGTTGCTACCAGGGCGTGTTCCGCAACCCGCTGGCCGACCCGTACCTGCTCGGTGTGGCCGCCGGCGCCGGCCTCGCGGTCACCGCGGCGATCGCCCTCGGCGGCGCCGGCCGGCAGGGCACGCTCTCCGGTCTGCCGATGACCATTCCGCTGGCCGCGTTCGCCGGTTCGCTGCTCGCCGTCACGATGACCTACGTGCTCGGCGCGGCCGGTGGGCGACGCGGGTCACCGGCCATGCTGATCCTGGCCGGGGTGGCGGTCTCCGCGTTCCTCTCCGCCGGGCAGACGTACCTCCTGCAACGACACGCCGACAGCATCCAGCCGGTCTACTCCTGGTTGCTCGGCCGGCTGGCCACCGCCGGATGGCACGACGTGCTGCTGGTGCTGCCGTACGCCGCGCTGACCACTGTGGTGGTGCTGCTGCACCGCCGTGAGCTGGACGTCCTCGCGGTCGGCGACGACGAGGCGAGGAGTCTGGGCCTGCACCCGCAGCGCACCCGATACCTGTTGATCGCCGCCGCCTCGCTGGGCACCGCGGCGGCGGTCTCCGCGACCGGCCTGATCGGCTTCGTCGGCATCATCGTGCCGCACACCGTCCGCCTGCTCGCCGGGTCCAGCTACCGGGTGATCCTGCCGATGTCACTGCTGTTCGGCGGCGCGTTCCTGGCGCTGACCGACGTGGTGGCCCGCACCGTCGCCGCTCCGTCCGAGCTGCCGATCGGAGTGGTGACGGCCCTGCTGGGCGGCCCGTTCTTCGTCCTCGTGCTGCGGACCGCCCGGCGAGTGCTCACGTGAGCCGCGAACCCGCCAGCCGCGAGCCCGCCGCCGGTGCGCCTGCCGTCGAGGTGCGCGGGCTGCACGTCGCCCTCGGTGGCACGCCGATCCTGACCGGCGTCGACCTCACCGTCGCCGTCGGCGAGTGGGTCACGGTGATCGGCCCGAACGGCGCCGGCAAATCCACCCTGTTGCGCGCCGTCGGTGGCCTGCTGCCCGCGCCGAAGGCGATCACTCTCTTCGGTACGCCGAGTGCCGCGCTGCGCCGTCGGGACCGCGCCCGGATAGTGGCCACTGTGGCGCAGTCCCCGGTGGTGCCGCCCGGCATGTCGGTGCTGGACTACGTGCTGCTCGGCCGCACCCCGTACATCCCGACCTTGGGCCGGGAGTCGACAGCCGACGTCGACGCCGTGCACGAGGTGCTGGGGCGGTTGGACCTCGCCGGCTTCCACCATCGCGAACTGGCCACCCTCTCCGGCGGCGAACGGCAGCGGGTGTTCCTCGCCCGCGCGCTCGCCCAGGGCGCGACGCTGCTGCTGCTCGACGAGCCGACCAGCGCGCTCGACATCGGCCACCAGCAGGACGTGCTCGAAGTCGTCGACCAGCTACGCCGCGAGCACGGCCTGACCGTCCTGGCCACGATGCACGACCTCTCCCTGGCCGGTGAGTACGCCGACCGGATGGTGATGCTCGCCGCCGGTCAGGTGGTGGCCGCCGGGACTCCGTCCGAGGTGCTGACCGAGGAGCTGCTCGCCACCCACTACCGGGCCAGCGTCCGGGTGGTCCCCGGCGCCCACGGCCCGCTGGTGGTCCCCGTCCGCCCCACCCGCCCCTGAGCACGCAGGCGCTGGGTCAGGGGCCCAGGTCGATGACGGAGAAGAGGGCGCCCTGGGGGTCGCGCAGGGCGGCGAAGCGGCCCGCCGGGATGTCGCGGGGCGGGACCAGGATCGTTCCGCCCAGCTCGGCGGCGCGGGCCGCGGCGGCGTCCGCGTCGGCCACCGCGAAGTACACAGTCCAGTACGCGGGCAGGTCGGCCGGGAAGTCGTCGGCCAGCGGCGGCATCATCCCGGCGACGATCTGCGTCCCGAGCCGCCACCCGGTGTACGTCATCGCGCCCACCGCCTGGTCGTCGGGCTGCCAGCCGAACACCAGCTCGTAGAAGACCTTCGCGCCTTCGGGATCGGGGGTGACCAGCTCGTTCCAGCTCATCGCGCCCGGCACGTTGAACACCTCGGCACCGGCCATGGCCAGCGGCTGCCAGACGCTGAACGTGGCGCCGGCCGGGTCGGCGAAGACCGCCATCCAGCCCCTGTCGAAGACCTCGAACGGGGGCACGACGACCTGCCCGCCGGCCCGTTCGACCCGGCCGGCGACCAGTTCGGCGTCGTCGGTGGCGAGGTACGTCGACCAGATCGGAATCTGGTCCGGTATCGCGGGCGGGCCGGCGCCGGCCACCGGCTTACCGTCGAGCAGGAAGACCGTGTAGCCGCCCGCCTCGGGCTCCGGGGTGACCTGGCCGGTCCACCCGAACAGCTCCGGGTAGAAACGCCGCGCGTCGGTCAGGTCCGGGGTGGCCAGGTCGGCCCAGCAGGGCGTACCCGGCGGGACGGTGCTCACGTCAAGACCCCTCTCGGCCCGGGCGGCCACGGCGGCCCCCTGCCGGAATCCTGGCACCGTCCCGCCGCGGCCCGGGGCGGAAACGGACGAATCGTCAGCTGAACCGGCGACCCTCGTCCCGCCGGTACGCCCAGCCGGCGAGCGCGGCGAGCAGCACCACCCAGACACCGAGCATGATCACTGCCAGCGGCTCCACGTCGTAGTCGGTCGCCGCCGCCCACATCAGTTCGGCAGCGCCCCGGGTGGGCAGGTACGGCGCGATCGTCTCGATGAACCCGGGCGCGTCGCCCGGCGCGGAGAGCAGGCCGCCGCCGAAGGCCAGCGGCAGGAAGAGCACCTGTGCCACCACGATCGCCGCCTTGCTCGGCAGCGAGTAGCCGATGGCGAGCCCCATCAGCGTGAACGGCACCGAGATGACGGCCACGGTGCCGAGGGCCAGCAGGAACGCCGCCGGGGTGACCTGGGCCGCGGTCAGCGTCGCGCCGATCACCACGACCGGGATCAGCGAGAGGTAGGTCAGCGCCAGGCCGGCCAGCACCCGGCCGGCGAACCGCGGGGCCGGCCCCGCCGGCAGGGTCCGGGTGTACGGGTTCCAGGGCTGGTCGCGGTCCTCGGCGACACCGACGCCGTACTGGAAGATGTTGGCGCTCATCACCGAGAAGGTGACCATCGACGCGGTGGCGTAGGTGGCGCCGACCGGATCGTCACCGGCGAACGGCACCACGAAGAAGATCATGGCGGCGGCCGGAAAGAAGGCGCTGCCGAAGACGGCCACCGGGATCCGGATGATCTCCAGGAGTTGGTAGCGGGCGTGGACCAGGGCTAGCTGCACTGTCGCCTCCTCAGACTGTGGTGGGTCGGCCGCCGGCAGCGGCGGTGGTGGGTCGGCCGCCGGCACCGGCGGTGGTGGGTCGGCCGGTGCCGGCGGGCACGTCGCCGCTGGTCGCCTCTCCGCTGGTGATGGCGAGGAACGCCTCCTCCAGCGAGGTCGGCCGTACCTCCAGGTCGGTGAACGGGGTCTGGGTCGTGACCAGCGCTCGGACCAGCTCGTCGGCGTCGGTGGTGAGCAGGTGCAGCCGACCGTCGACCCGTTCGGTGCGAACCACCCCGGGCAGGTCGGGCAGGTTGTCGGCGATCAGACTGACCCGGCGTACGCCCACGATGCCGCGCACCGCGTCCACTGTGTCGTCGGCGAGCACCCGGCCCTGCCCGATGACCACCACCCGGTGGGCGAGCGCCTCCACTTCCTCCAGGTAGTGGCTGCTCAACAGCACTGTGCCCCCGTCGTCGTGGAATGCCCGAACCGCCTCCCACAGGGTGTGCCGGGCGGCCACGTCCAGGCCCGTGGTCGGCTCGTCGAGCAGCACCAGCCGGGGCCGGCCGACGAACGCCAACGCCACCGCCAACCGGCGCCGTTGCCCGCCGGAGAGCCCACCGGTCTGCCGCCGGCCCAGGTCGGCGAGACCGAAGCGGTCGAGCAGTTCGGCCCGGGGCACCGGGTCGGGGTAGTGCGCGGAGACGAAATCGACGACCTCGCCGACGCGCAGCGTGCCGGGCAGGCCGGTCTCCTGCGGGGTGACCCCGATCTGCCGCCGGCTCGCCGGGTCGCGGGGGTCGCCACCGAACAGTTCGACCCGCCCGGAGCTGGGGCGGCGCAGACCCACCAGCAGGTTCATCAGGGTGCTCTTGCCGGCGCCGTTCGGCCCGAGCAGGCCGACCAGCTCACCGGCCCGGACTTCCAGGTCGACACGGTCGAGGGCGAGAACGTCGCCGTACCGGCGGCTGGCCTGGTCGGCGCGGGCGAGGGTCATGGCTGCTCCTTCGACGGGGCGGGGTCGAGCAGGGCGCGTATCGCTTCGGTGTACTCCTCGAACGCCAGCCGGCCTCGCCGGCTGAGCCGGACCAGGGTCGCCGGGGTGCGTCCACGATGGGTCTTGTTGATCTCCACGTAGCCGGCGTCCTCGAGTTTGCGCAGGTGCACAGAGAGGTTGCCGGCGGTCATCGCGAGCAGCTCCTGTAGCCGGGGGAACGCGATCCTGTCGCCCTCGCCGAGGGCGGAGAGGCTGGCGACCACCCGCAGCCGGGCCTGCGCGTGGATGACCGGATCCAGCTCGGTCACGGCAGCTGTCGCTGTCGCCGCCGGGCGAGCGCGCCGGCCACCAGGATTCCGCCACTGCCCGCCACCGCCATGACCAGCGCGTGCCAGCCCGGTCCGGCGAACGCGCCGAGCAGGTTGATCACGCTGATCCAGACGCCGAGGCGGAACAGGTCCCGGTCCAGCCAGATCGCCCCGCCCGCCATCTGCAGCGCGCCGATCAGCCCGACCGAGGTGGTCGACCAGAGCAGCGCCGCCAGATCGTGCGGCAGGTGCCCGCTGATCCGGCCGAGCCCGGCGTAGACGCCCAGCGAACCCAGGCCCCAGGCGTACCCGTACCAGCGGCCACGCTGGGCGGAGTCGCCGCTCACCTGGTCGTAGGCCCGCTCCCTGGCCGTCGCCTGCACTGCGGCAGCGGCCAGCAGTAGTACGAAGAGGACGGTCAGCGGCAGCCAGCTGGGCAGTGGAACCAGAGCCCGGTCACCAGGGGTGAACCGGAGGAAGAACAGCCCGAAGCCGATCAGCCAGGCGACACCCCACGGCCAGTAGAGCAGGCGGGCGTCGGGATCGAGCCGGCGTGCCGTCGCCGACCGTTGGTCCTGGATCAGCCGGAGCGCCGCCGCCGCGTCAGTGGGTGGTGAATCATCGTCGGGGTTCACGCAAACTACTTTAAGACACAAAGTCGAGACGGGTGACCCCGTCATCACCGATGGGACCCCCGATTACGGCGAGCAATGCCTATGGTGGTCAGTCGTGGCGACTGATTCGCCGCACAGGCCATAGGGGAGGGTCCGTGTCAAGCCCGAGCAATGAGCTGGAGGTCCAGCCGGAGGCTCTGACGGCGTTCGCCGCCGGGTCCAAGGATCGGGCGGCCCGTTTCCGCGAGCTGCACCGCGCCTTCGGCGACGGGCACGTGCCCCGGCACGCCTTCGGGGTGATGCCGGCGTCGTTCAACCTCGCGGCGACGTACGCCGAGCAGTTCGAGGCCTGCCTGCAAGGGCTTGCCGACGGCGCCGAGATGATGGCGGACATCGCCGAGGGGCTCACCGACACCGCCGCCGCCTACACCGGCACCGACGCGGCCAACACCGACCTGTTCGTGCCCGGCCGGCCACCCGCTCCCGACGTCATCGCGCCCGGCCCCTGGTCGGGTGGCACCGGCGCTCCGAACGGTTCGGTGCCGGCGTGAGCACCGAGGCGTTGCAGCGCAACAAGACCTACTTCGAGCAGATCGTCTCGGGCACTCCCGAACCCTTCAAGCCGCTCTCCAACGCGGTGCTCTGGCCGTTCGAGCAGCTCCTGGAGCTGGTCGCTGGCGAACCGGACGACCTGATGCGGGCCGCACAGCTCTGCCTGGACACCGGCGCGGCGGTACGGGAGATCGCCGGTGACCAGATCGCCGACCGGGCCCGGTTGCGCGGCGCCTGGACGGGCGACGCCGCCGAGGGCTTCCATGCCTCGATGGAGTCGGTGGAGGCGGCGATCGAGGAGCTGGCCCAGGGGCTCGACGGCACCAAGGACGTGCTGGTCGAGGCGGCGAACGCGGCGGTGGACGCGTTCAACCTGCTGGTCGAGCTGATCCTCGAGTTCCTGCTCTGGTTCCTCACCGAGGTGATCATCGCGGCGGTGGCCGCGGCGCTGAGCGCCGGCGTCTCGTTGGCCGCCACAGTGGTCCGGGTGCTGGCCCGGCTGGCCACCACAGTGGGTCGGATGGTCAAGATCGTCGCCCGGTTCGCCGAGGTGCTCACCCGCCTCGCCGCCCGGCTGGGCAAGGTCGCCGGGCAGCTCCGCAAGTACGCCGACACAGTCATGGAGCTCAAGCAGCGGAAGAAGCAGTACAAGCTGCTCAGCAAGGGCGGCTGGACGCCCGAGGGGCGTGCCTTCCAGGTCGAGAAGTTCAAGACCCTCTTTCCGGGCAAGTTCGTCATCAACCAGGTCTCGCCGGTCAACATCCCCGGTTTCGGCGGCGCTCTGCTGGACACCGGCGTGGGCCTGCACGACATCTCCGACGGGCAGAAGGACCGCAACTACCTGGTGGACGGCACGTACAGCGAGGACCTGGGCCCGTACACAGTGGGTGTGCAGAATGTCTTCGACTCCATCGTGAACTGAGAGGCAGCCATGACCTTCCCCGCCCTGGACCGCATCGAGGCGCTGGCTCGCAACCTGGACGGATGGCAGCGGCAACTCGCCGACCGGATGGCGGAGCTGGAGCAGACCAGCGCCGAGGGCGTCAGCGACTCCGGCCTGGTGCGAGTCACCGCCGCGGCCGACGGCAAGATCGTTTCTACGGAGTTGAACGCGCGGGCGATGCGTCTGGACTCCTACAGCCTGGCCGAGGAGTTCACCGCAGCCGCGAACCGGGCGCAGGAGGCCGCAGCGGCCCTGGTCCGGGAGTTGGTCGGCGAGGTCATCGGCGACCCAGGCGCCGGTCCGCGCCGATCCGCCGACCACGAGGGGCGCTGATGACGGTCGACGAGAGTCAGGCACGGTACGTCGAGGGGATCACCCGACTGCTGGCGGCCGGGGAGCAGGTGCGCGCGGTGGCCCAGGTGCGAGAGGGCAGCGGGCTGACCCCGGCGCCGCCCCCGCAGCCGTCGACGCCACCCGCCACGGGTGGGCCGGGCTTCCTGGGTGTCCTGCTCAACGTGCTGTCACCGAACATCACCTTCGGTCGGGCGGACAACGCCGTCGACTGGCTCTTCTTCGGTGTCGGAGGTCGAGGCGAGCCAGATTCCCAGGCGTCCGTGCTGCACCATGCGGTGAACGTGGCGACGAAGGGCTCCGGCCTGCGAACCCTCGTGCTGGGGGCCACCGACCAGCGGCTGCTGCTCGGCGCGACAGCACCCGTCGGGCTGCTCTCCAACTCGGCGGCGGACGAACGGGCCCAAGCCGACATCGAACTGCTCGGGTCCGTTCCGCGCACGGCTGTCACCGCCCGGTTCGGCAGGTACCGGCTGAACTGGAAGCGACTGCGGATCGACTTCGCCGATGGGTCGTGGCTGTCGTTCCACGTGCCGCTGGCCGACTCCGGCCGCCCGCTGCGGGAGGTCGCGGCCGCCCTGTCAGCCGGCTGACCCGCCGACGAGCGGTGCGGGCAGCGGCGCAACGTGCAGCACCGCCAGCCGGGACACCGCCCGGGTGAGCACCACGTACAACCGGTGCAGCCCGCGCGGCTCGGCCGCGACGATCGCGGCCGGCTCGACCACCACCACATGGTCGTACTCCAGGCCCTTCACCAACGTCGCCGGCACCACCGTGACCCGCTCGGCGGCCGCCACGTCGTCGGCGGTCGCGGTCTCGACACCGGCCTCGGCCAGCGCCGCGCGCAGGCCGTCGACCGCGTCGTCGGCGGCGATCACACCGACCGAGCCGTCGTGTGCGAGCGCCGCGCGCACCTCGGCCACCGTTGCCGACGTCAGGTCGGTCACCGTACGCACGTCCAGGCCGCCGTCGTGGCGCAGCGACTCGGCCGGCGGTACGTCAACCGCGAGCGCCGGGAGCAGCAGGTTCGCGAATGCGACGACCGCGGCGGGCACCCGGAAACCGACTGTCAACGGGACCACCACCGCGTCCGGCTTGCCCAGATGGGCGAGGGATTCCCTCCAGTCCGTCGCCGCCCACGGCGCGGTGCCCTGGGCGAGGTCACCGAGGAGCGTGACCGAGCCGTGCTCGCTGCGCCGAGCGATGGCCCGACACTGCATCGGGGAGAGGTCCTGCGCTTCGTCCACCACCACGTGCCCGAACCCGGAGAGCCGTTCCAGCAGCCCGGTCGCCTCGTCGATCAGCACCGCGTCGGCAGCGGTCCACCGGGTCGCCTTCGGCGTGCGGGCCGGCTTCGTCAAGCGGAGTTGGGTCTGCTCGGCGTCGCTGAGCAGGCCGTCCGCCGCGGCGGCGAGCCGGTCCGGGTCGGAGAACAGGCCGTGCACCAGCCCTTCCGGGGTGAGCGCCGGCCAGACCGCGTCCAGGAAATCGAGTACCGGCCGGCAGCGGCTCATCCGGCGCAGCCAGGCATCGCTTGGCGACTCCGCACGCCGTGCCTCGGCCTGCCGTTGCAGCAGGCTCACCACCCGCGCCTGGACACGTTCCCGACCCGTGCCGTACGGCAGCCCCTCCCGGCGGGTCTCCTCGACGATCCGGTGCAACGGCTCCACCCCGATCCGCCAGCGGAACGAGCCGTCCGACACGGTGATCGACTCGGTCGGGGCACCGATCTGCCCCTGCACCGCGCGCCGCAGCACGTTCGCCATCCGTACGTCGTGTTTGAGCGCGGCCACCGCCGGCGCCTCGACCGCCCGAACCGCCACCCGGGAGATCAACTCCTCCACCGTTGCCTGCTCGACCTCGACCTCACCGAGCGCCGGCAGCACCGCCGCGATGTACGACAGGAACGCCCGGTTCGGCCCGACGATCAGCACGCCCGCCCGCCGCAACCGCTCCCGATGCAGGTAGAGCAGGTACGCGGCCCGGTGCAGACCCACAGCCGTCTTCCCCGTACCCGGCGCGCCCTGCACACAGATCGAGTCGGCGAGGTCAGCCCGAACCAGTTCGTCCTGCTCCGGCTGGATCGTGGCGACGATGTCCCGCATCGGCCCGACGCGTGGCCGCTCGATCTCGGCGGTGAGGATCCGACTGGTCGTACCGAGTTCTTCGCCCCGATCCAGCCGCTCATCCTCGAAGCTGGTCAGAACGCCGTTGCTGAACCCGAACCGCCGCCGAACCGCGACCCCCTGCGGATCCCGCACGCTGGCGCGGTAGAACGAACGGGAGACAGGGGCCCGCCAGTCCAGCACCAACGGCTCACCACGCTCATCGGTGACATGCCGCCGCCCCACGTGATACCGCCGACCGTGATGATCACCGCTGGTGTCGGGGTCGGTCGGGTCGTTGGCGGGCCTGCCGGTGCCGCTGTTGGTGGGCCTGCGGTTGGTGCTCCCGCTGTTGGTGGTGCTGTTGTCCGTGGCACTGCCGTTGGTGGTGGCGCTGCCGTTGTCCGTGGTGGTGCTGTTGTCGGTGGCGCTGCCGTTGTCCGTGGCGCTGCCGTTGGTGGTGCCGTTGTCCGTGGTGCTGCTGTTGTTTGTGGCGCCGGCGAAGTCGAGGCGGCCGAAGAAGAGCGGAGTTGTCGGGTCGTCAGCCAGCTCGGCGACCCGGCGGGCCAGGGTGCGGCCGAGCGTCTCGGCCGCGTACGCATCGCCGGCCACCTGGTCACCGGTGGCGAAGAGAGACTCGGCCCGCTCCCGCATCCGACCCAGCGCGGCCCGCGAGGTGGTGAGGTGTTCGCGTTCGGCGGCCAGGTCCGCGTCGAGCTGGGTGTCGGTGTCGAGCTGGGTGTCGGTGTCGGTGTCGGTGTCGGTGTCGAGCTGGGTGTCGAGGTCCAGTGCGGGCATGCTGACGTCCCATCGTTCACATCTGCTGCGCGCTCGCGTGTCCGGGGGCGGATGGCCGCCCGCCCGGCGCGAAGACGTCCGTTCCGGTGCAGCTCACCTCGGCCGTCAAGCGGGCTGCAACCCTACGCTCCCCAACCCGACGTATCCAGCGAATTACCGACGTGACCACCCGTCCGAGACGGCGTGTTGCCGGTCGGGTGTCGCTGGGCGATCGCGCCCCCCGCCGTGCCCTGCTGTCTCACGCCGCGACCGTCGCGACGCCGGTGATCCACTCGACTTTCAGGAAGTCGCGGTGTCTGGGCCGGTGCGACAACCCGGTTTTCAGGAAGCCGAGTCGATCACCGGAAGACACGGCTGAGGCGGCAGGGACAGCAGGCTTGTCGAGGTCGAGGTCGAGGTCGAGGTCGAGGTCGAGGTCGAGGTCGAGGTCGAGGTCGGGTTCGGGGTCGCGATCGCGATCGCGATGACGGTGGCGACCGCAGTGGCGGTGGCAAGGCGCGGTGCTGAGGTGGCGGTGGTGAGGCCGTGGCGGTGGCAAGGCGGCGGTGGCAAGGCGCGGTGGTGAGGCGGCGGTGTTGAGGCCGTGGCGGTGGCGACCGCGGTGGCAGGCAAGGCGCGGTGCTGAGGTGGCGGTGGTGAGGCCCTGGCGGTGGCAAGGCGGTGGCAGGCAAGGCGCGGTGCTGAGGTGGCGGTGGTGAGGCCGTGACGGTGGCAAGGCGGCGGTGGCAAGGCGCGGTGCTGAGGCGGCGGTGGTGAGGCCCTGGCGGTGGCAAGGCGGCGGTGGCAAGGCGCGGTGCTGGGGCGGCGGTGGTGCGGCCGTGGCGGTGGCGACCGCGGTGGCGGTGGCAAGGCGGTCGCGGCGGCAAGGCGCGGTGACGGTGGCGACTGCGGTAACGGCCGTCGCAAGATGTGGGCGCGGGCGGCGCCGGCGTGGTTGCCGGAATCAGCAGCGCAGGTGGTAGAGGTTGCGACGCGGGGTGCGCTGTGGGTCCAGCCAGCTGGGCGGGAGGAATTCAGGTCGACCGTCCGCCGCGAGACGGACCGTCCAGTCGCCGCGGTGGATGAACCGGTGATGGTAGCCACAGAGCAGCAGCGCATTGCCCAGCGCCGTCACCCCGCCGTCGGCCCAATGTCGGATGTGGTGACCGTCGCACCATCTCGGCGGCCGATCACAACCAGGGAAGGCACAACCGCCGTCCCGCAGGACCAGCGCGCGCCGCAACGGGCCGGTGAATAGCCGGCGCTGCCGGCCGACGTCCAGGACCTGACTGTTGCCGCCCAGCACGACCGGCAGCACGCCCGCATCACAGGCCAGGCGGCGGACCGCACCGGGGGTGAGGCGCGTGCCGGTCTCCAGTGTTCCGGCGCGTACGCCGTTGACTAGTTCCTCCAGCGAAACGCTCACCACCAGCTGAGGACGGTCACCGCCGTTGTCGGGCAGCTGACCGGTACGTAACGCCAGTCGGCAGATCTCGCCCAACGCGTCGGCGCGGCGCTGACCAGGACTGCGGTCATCCTGCTCACCGGCTGTGGCGCAGAGCGGGTCGATCGCCTCGCGTAGCAGGCTCGCGGTTTCGGTGTCGAGGTTGCCGCTGAGGCGTACCTGGCCGTTCCGTTGCTCGGAGAGCGTGACGTGCCGGCGGGCCTCGGCTCGCTCGGTGGCCCGCTCCAGTGCCTTCAACTCAGCCTGGTCGGCCAATTCCGGGGCGACGTGCGCGAGGACGCGCTCGCCGAGCCGGCTCAGGCTTGTCGGATCGAAACGGTCGGCCCAGGTGACCAGTAGTTGGGTGGCCTTGTCCGCCACCTCGGGACCGGCCTCGACCGGGAGGGCGGCGATCGTCTCGGCCACCACCCGACCCTGCTCGACGGTGATGGCACCGCCGAGCAGCGCGTCGCGCACCGCTGGCGGGGCGGCGTCGATGACGGCGGCGAGCTGGACCAGTTGGCGCGCGCTGCGACCGGAGAGCCGGAGCCGCTCCCGAAGCCAGACGGCGGTGGACGAGGCGCCCTGGGTGACCGCCAGCCCGCGACCGTCCAACTCGCGGACCAGACCGAGCTGAACGGCGGCCAACCGCTGCGCCAACACGTGAGTCGCGTCGAGAGAAGCAAGCAAATCGTCATCGGAGAGCGCCCAGAGCGCGGTCTCGGCGCAGTCGTCAACTGCCCCATCCACCTGCGCCAACGCCTCCACCATAAAAGCAGAATAGAACTGGTGTACGACAACTTGGAGTCGCCCTGATCGATGAGCCAACTAAATTTCGTCGATCATCGTGAGCTGCCCGCTTGTCCCGCCGGCTTGCGCGCCGCCAAGCCGCGCCGCCAAGCCGCGCCGCCGAACCGCCGTGGCGCGAAGCCGTG